>CALCJG010000256.1 GCA_937967705.1 uncultured Spirochaetia bacterium | reverse complement strand
GTGGAGGTGTATTTTGTATAATTCTGCCTCCTGGCGTAATCCAAGACCTTCCGCATCAGCCACTCCTCGTGTTTTTGAAGCAGGGAGATAAGGTCGTTATGCAGGCTGTTTTTATTACCGAAAAAGCCGTTCTTGTCCATGGTATAAATATATCTTCTTTCTTCCTGATGCCTGGGCTTCAGCGCAATCCCGCTCTGTAGCATTAATATAAAACAGGATTTGCTGAAACACAAGAAAAATCGATGATCTGGGAGCGATTGGGATGTCAGAGCACCTCAAAACCGATCAGGGTGATATCATCCGTGGCGGCGGCCTCGGCCCTGAATTCATCCAGCCCCTGAATGACTGCGGACAGGGAATCCGCCAGGCCTTCCCGGCGTGCTCTGTTAAAAAGGGGCAGCAAATACTCATCGAAGCCGACCATGCGCTTTTCGGCATTTTCCGTCTCTGGAATGCCGTCAGTGTAGAGGAAGAGGCGATCGCCGGCTGCCAGGGGGGTGCTGTAGAGATCCCACCGTGTTTTTTCCGCTACCCCGATGACCGTGTTGCTGTTGCCCAGGAATTCCGAAGCACCGTCCTTCCTGAGGAGCAGGGGCTGGGGGTGTCCGCCATTGGAGTGGCTGAAGAGGATTTGACCGGTTTTGACATCCCTCTGGAAATAGCCGTAAATGGCGGTTATAAAATATGAGGACATCTGGTCGATGAGTTCCAGATTGAGATGCGTTACGAAGGCGGAGGGATCGGAACCGTAATCGCGGAACATGCGATCGGTTACTGATTTGAGAAGGGCGATAAAGAGGGCCGAGGCGATCCCGTGTCCAGAGACATCTCCCAGGAACACTCCCAGGCCGTTCTCGTTTTTATAGAGGGAGAGATAATCTCCGCCCACCTTCTCCAGGGGTTTGTATACGGTTTTTACCTCGAGCATGTCGTTGGGGGGAACACCCTGGGAAATCAGGGCCTTTTGCACGGACTGGGCGAGCTTCAGGTCCCGCTCCATCTGAAGGTTCCGTACCCTGAGCTTCTGTTCGCTCAGACGCAGGGCCTCCTCCGCGTTCCGTCGGGCCGTAACATCCTCCTTGACCGCGAGATAATGGGTGGTTTCCCCTTTTTCATTGAGCATGGGGGAGATGGAGGCAAACTCCCAGTAGAGCTCGCCGTTTTTTTTCCGGTTGTGAAATTCTCCCCGCCATTCCCGGCCGCCTGAGAGGGTTTCCCACATATCCCTGTAGAATTCCGGGGACTGTTCGCCGGATTTGAGAATCCTGGGGTTTTTCCCCAGGGCTTCCTGGAGGCTGTAGCCGGTCAGTTGGGTAAACTTGGGGTTTACGTATTCTATGCTGCCTCCTGGGCTGGTGATGACCACCGTGGCGGGGCTCTGCTCAACCGCCCTCTGATAGAGGCGCAGCTTTTCCTCGGTCCTGCGGGTTTCCGTTACATCTATCATAAGGAAGAGCTGCCAGACGTCTGGAATGTCCGGAAAGGCCAGGGGATGCCGGCGCACCTGGAAGATTCGGGTCTCCTTTCCGCTTTGGGGCAGGGTGATCAGGTTCTTTTCGGAATCCTCTGAATCGTCACAGAACAGCGTTTCTGATAATTTATCCGCTATACCCTGGAAAAGGGGCACCCCGTTGACAGGGGTTCCAGTTATCCGGTCTGCTGATTGTCCTGTCAGGGCTTCGAAAGCGGGGTTGCATCCCCGCAGCCGCCGTTCCCTGTCCATATAAAAGGCCGGGTGTTCCCATACGCTCAGGACTGAACGCAATAGACGGTCTTCGCTTTCTTCCCGCGCCTTTTTATGACGGCAGAGGGCCACGAGGTGAATGAACAGGGTCAGAGCTGCGGAGGTAAGGTTCTCCTTCCTGAGAATGGTAAGGCACTCCGGGGAGGGTTTAATCTCCGGGAGAAAAGAGGCTTCTTCCGGTATCAGCATCAAGGGTATCCCCCCCCTTACCTCCGTCAGTATCTCTTTCAGCTTTTCACTGTCATCGACGGAGGAAAGATGGATGATGACTCCCGACGTTTCCAGGGAGGGAACGGTTTCGATCTGTTCCCTCCTGTCGAGGAGCGGCGGCCGGGTATCCTCCCGTGAGAGGTTCTGCAGAACCCCGAACAGGGAGTCCTCCTTGGTGAACACCGCTATGGTCAGTCTGTTTTCCTCGATCACTGTTTTTTCCGCCTATGGGTTGGGTTTCAGACCAGTTTCTGGTTGAGGGCCAGCTCCATGTCCCCGAAGGAGATGAAGAGGCTTACGGTTTCCGGGACATCGACATGGGCCACGATAACGCCGTAATGCCGTCCCGCCACGATGTTCAGCGGAATTACCCCGAACAGCTCAATAATGATCTCCAGGATTCTGGCGTCCTTTTCGGTAAAATTCATAAGGGATCTCAGGTCGATGATGCAGGGGCGTTTCTTGAGTTGCTTGAAAAAAAAATGAGTAAACACCTTGCGGGATTCAGCCAGGAACTTCTTCTCGATCAGTTCCGTCTTAAAGGTGATCAGTACGGCATCCTTGTCCAGGGATACGTATATCTTGTCGCTGCTGTCGCTGGCGATCTCCTCCCTCATCATATCGCGGAAGCGGAGGGCTGTCTTGATCTTGGAGAGGAGTTTTTCAGCTTCATAGGGTTTGACGATGTAATCCATCACCCCCTGCCGCATGGCTTCCATGACGAACTTCTTCTCGCTCACGGCGGTTACCATGATGACCGGGACATGACTGGTAACCTCATCCTTCCTGAGAGCATCCAGAACGTGGAAACCATCCATTTCGGGCATGTTGATGTCCAGAAGGATGAGGTCCGGGTTCATGGTTCGAGACAGTTCCAGGCCCTTTAATGCGGACAATTCCGTAAAAACCCGGTAATGATGCCCGGAAAGCTGGGATTCGATGATCCTCAAAGTGGAAGGATCGTCATCAATGGCCAGAATGACATGCATGTTTTTTCCCTTCCGAATTGATAAGTACTTTTTTCTAATACCCGCCCCAACAGGTTAAAGCAGGAGAAGGGAAATGGCAAGGCTTTTTTAGGGCGTTTTCCTTCCCAGAAGGTCGCTCGAGATCATGGCGTAGGCCGAGTGATTGTGTATCGATTCCATGTTTTCGGATTCGACAGAAAACCAGAGAATTCCGGGCCTATCCAGGAGGCGCTCTGCGGCGCTGCGCACCATGTCCTCCACGAACATCGGATTTTCGTAGGCTTTTTCAGTGAGATGCTTCTCATCCTCGCGTTTGAGCAGGGAAAAGATGTCGGAGCTGGCCGAGGCCTCGGCGATCTCCACGATATCCTCTATCCAGATGCGTTCCGCCGCCTTGATCTTGACGGTGAGAAGGGAACGCTGATTGTGGGCTCCATAGCGGCTGATCTCCTTGGAACAGGGGCAGAGGGAGAGGACGGGCACCCGCACCTCGAGGGTGTAGAACTCCTCGGAGGAATTGCCCGCCAGGCGGCATGTGTATTCCATCTTGGCCGATTCCCCCGAGATGGGAGCCTTTTTCGTGATGAAATAGGGGAACTCGGCCTCGAAATGGGCGTTCTGGGCGTTGAGCTTCTCCTTCATGTCCGAGAGGATCTGGCGGATGTTGAGGGTGCTGATGCCCTTGCGGTATTTGTTGAGGATCTCCACGAAGCGGCTCATATGGGTGCCCCTGAAATGATGGGGAAGATCAACGTACATGTTGACCCGGGCTACGGTATGCTGTTCTCCCTCGGCCCTGTCGAGGACCACGATGGGATAGGAGATATCCTTGACCCCCACCTTATTGATGGGCAGATTCCGGGGATCGGTTTCGGACTGGATGTCTTTCAGGTTTTTCCTCGGCACGATGTCCACCTCTTGATCGGACTGAGTGTCATGCGGTCAGGACCAAGGGGCCACGGGCGGTTACGGCCACGGTGTGTTCGAACTGGGCCGAGAGCCTGCCGTCGGCGGTTACGGCGGTCCATCCGTCTTCCAGGGTGATGGTCTGATGCTTGCCCGCGTTGACCATGGGTTCGATGGCCAGCACCATGCCTTCCACGAGTTTTATCCCCGTATGGGGCCTGCCGAAATGGGGTACGTTAGGAAGCTCGTGAACGGCAAAGCCCACGCCGTGTCCCGTAAAATCGCGGACGATGCTGAAACCGTTCTTTTCCACGCAACTCTGTATCACGTGCCCGATATCCCCCAGGCGATTGCCCGGCTGCATGACATCGATAGCCATATACAGGGCCTCGCGGGTGACGTCCATCAGTTTTTGCGCCTTTTCGGAGATTGGTCCCACGGCATAGGTATTACAGGCGTCGGCAAAGTAGCCCTTCTTCACTACACCGATATCCACCTTCACAATGTCCCCCCGTTTTATGATCTTTTTCCGCGAGGGGATGCCGTGGACCACCTCGTCGTTGAGGCAGATGCAGGTGGCGTGGCTGTAATTGATGACGGTCTTGAAGGAGGGTCGGGCCTTCTGGCGGTGGATCTTCTCTTCGATCAGGGTATCCAGGGCCAGAGTGGAAAGCCCCTCCAGGGAGAGGGCGGCAAGCTCGAGGAAAATTTCGGCAATGATCTTCCCCGCCTCCCGGATGCGTTCGATGTCCTCCGGCGTTTTCAGCCTAATATCTCTGTTTTTCACGAAGCGGGGCAGTCCTCAAATACCGGTGGGACTACTTGCCCGCGACGGCTTCCTTGGTTTCCCTGGGTGCCTCTTCCATCAGGCCCGAGTCGATCTTGATCTTCCGCTCCAGGTCTTTCATGACCTCCGCGTGTTCCCTGAGGAAGGTCTTGGCGTTTTCCCGGCCCTGACCGATGCGCTCCTCGCCGTAGGAGTACCAGGTGCCCGCCTTTTTTACGATGTTCAGCTTGGCGGCCAGATCCAGAATGCCTCCCTCGCGGCTGATCCCGCTGTCGTAGAGGATGTCGAATTCCGCCTGGCGGAAGGGCGGGGCGGTCTTGTTCTTAACTACCTTGACCCGGACGCGGTTGCCGATGGCTTCTTCGCCGGATTTTAGGGTCTCGATGCGGCGGATGTCCAGGCGTATGGAGGAGTAGAACTAGATCGGAAGAGCACACGTCTGAACTCCAGTCACGAGTGGATATCT
>CALCJG010000255.1 GCA_937967705.1 uncultured Spirochaetia bacterium | reverse complement strand
TACACTCTTTCCCTACACGACGCTCTTCCGATCTAATGGGATGACCTATCTGGCATTTGACGTTGATGGAACCCTGTATGACTGCGGAGATATCGTCCTGGAGGCCTTTCAGAGGGGGGCCAGAGCCTACCGGAGGATGTATCCCGGCGCTCCTGTCCATGATCCCACCCAGGGTGAGATCATTACGGTCATCGGCATCCCCACCGATGAGATATTTCAGCGTCTTTATCCGGAACTGGACGTGAGGGGTCAGAGCCTCATGAACGACCTCTGCACCCACGAACTTTCTCAAATGGTCCGTGAAGGGGGGGGGCACCTCTTTGAAGGGGTGACTGAAACCCTCCGCTCCCTCACAACCGCCGGATACGTTCTCCTGCTGGCCTCCAACGGAAAAAAACCCTATCTGGACGCCATACTCCAGACCCACGGCCTCGAGGCACTCTTTTCCCCCCCAGTGATCCTGATCGACGGGAACATAAGGAACAAGCGGGACATCGTCCAGCGTTATAAAACCGGGATCGCCGCCGGGAGCCCCCTCATCATGATCGGCGACCGGCACTCCGACCGGGACGCGGCGGAGGACAACGGCATCCCCTTCATCGGCTGCGCCTTCGGCCATGCCGGGGCTTCGGAGATCGAGGATACGCAGTGGGTGGTACATGATTTCAGGGAGATCCCAGGTCAAGTTATGAACATCTTAAATGGAAAAATATCTTGCTAAAATATAGTTAGCATTGTACTCTTTTCGAATATCAATATTCCACATTATTCGGAGGAGAAAATGCGACAAAAACTCTTTTTACCCATCATCCTAATCGGAATGATTCTCGTAAATTGTGCCTCTTTTCAGGATACCGTTAAGAAAAAGGGGAAACCGGATATTCTGATTATTAATAACTATTCAAATTCATGGTATATAAAAATTTTTTATGGCAATCAAGCAGAAGTATACTTGTCCGATTACAACTTGAGTCGTATATCCCATCAATACGATACGGATTTAGCTCATTCACATAGTTACATTTACGAGGATCAGATGATAACCACACGACCAGGAGAAGTGATACAGAAGATATCCTTTTTAAAAAAATTGTATGCCAAAAATCCAGTTCTCAGAGGAAGTAATCCCAAACTGGATCAGATCATGTCTTGTGATGACCTTTCCATAATTATATCTCAGGCTGGCCTGCCTTTGTTGATAGAGGAGAGCGATAATTTTTATCCCAAACCCGAGGTGGACGGAATCAAATTGGGAAGGATAATACGGTTAACCTATCTCGACACTTATTACGACATGTATATGAGTATAGACGGTTCCTACAGCAAGTTGATGCATTATGACAGCAACCAGAATTCCGAAGGAAAACCGGTTGTGAGCAAACCGCAACCTCTTCTGGAATGGTTTTATGAGAGGTATCCTAAATTGAAGAAACGCAAATTCAAGTCGGAAAAGAAATCCCTGAATAAGCTCGAAAGCTTTGCCAAAAAAACCGGCGCCATCCTGCTTCTATCAAAAAGCAATTGGGATGAAATACAGAAGAAGGAAAATGAACATCGATCTAAACTTTCCGCCAACGAACTGGCCTTGATAAGATCAGAAACACAACAGCTCATGATGGCCAACTTCGCAAGTTTCATGCCCGCTAAAAGCCCCTTATTGGGTCAATATGCCAAGTACATGGGCTACTACAACACTATGCTGAAGGCACAGAAGAATGTTGACAGGGCTGTGTTCATGTACCAGACCTATCAAAAACTACTCAACGATCCCAGCTCGGTCATCAAGGCGGAATATCTGCTGCAGAAAGCCACCCCGGAAACCCTGGAAAAGGGCTATAAAGCCTATAAAAAAGTGAAAAAGTAGGGACCTCATTACTACCCCAGGGGCAAAGGCATGAAATATTTGCCCCTATCAACTTCATCTGAAATTTCTCCCCAGCCTGCCTCAAGATAATACTTGATTTTCTATCGCAGCTGCATTATTAAAGAAATCAAGGATAACTCATTCTAAACACTGGGTTTTAAAAAAGTAACCCCATAAGGACGATTCCCATGACCAGATTCTTCACCTTCATCGACAACCTCCCCAAGTCGGCTTACATCATCCTAAGCTTCCTCCTGTTGGCGCTTATCGGATTTATCGACTACATCACAGGTTACGAGATATCCATCTCCATCTTCTACACCATCCCGGTCTCCCTGGTGGCCTGGTCCCTGGGGCGATGGGCGGCGGTGGGGGTTTCCCTTCTGAGCGTCCTGGTCTGGATCGGCGGCGATATCGCCATGGGCCTCACTCTGGGCAGCCCGGTCATCCTGGCCTGGAACACCTTATCCAGCTTTTTCATCCTGGTGATCTACTCCTACTTCCTCTCCCTGATCAAGCATCTCTATGAGAAGGAAAAATTCTCCGCCCGCTACGACCCCCTCACGGGAATCTCCAACCGCAAGAACTTCTTCGATGTGGTTTCCGGGGAGATTAAAAGGGCCGCCCGGTACCGCTACTCTGTTACCGTGGCCTACGTGGACGTGGACAACTTCAAGAAGGTCAACGACACCCTGGGGCACGACACCGGTGACGCCCTCCTAGTCAGCATCGCCGGGGCGTTGCGGGACAACATCCGCTCCTTCGATCTGGCGGCCCGTTTCGGCGGGGACGAGTTCGTGCTCTTCATGCCCAGCACCGACGGCCCCCAGGCGGCCCAGGCAGTGGATAAGCTTCGGGACGTCATCAACGAGCTCATAGCGCGCAACGGCTGGCCCATATCCCTGAGCATAGGAGTTCTTACCTGCTACAGCCCGCGCCTCCCGCTGGAGGAGCTCATCAAGCGGGCGGACGATCTGATGTACAAGGTCAAGACCAGCGGAAAAAACCGCGTGCATTACGCCGAGCTGAAAGAGGAGTGACCCCATAGCCGGCGCCTGCGGAGGATCATTTCACGGGCACCCACTGATAGGCCCGACAGGGAATCTTTTCTTTCCTCACGGTAATCACCGTATCTTCATCGAAAAGAAGGAATTCGATTTTTCTGGTTTTGATATCGCTGTAACGCATCCAGACGAAGCGCGCATTGGAGGGTATATAAATGTCTTGGGGAGAGAGTGTGTACTGCCAGTCCCTCCGTTCCTGGTCCCGCAGAAAGGCCTCGATGATGCCCTTCTCGTAATCCTGAAACATCACCTGAATGCCCAGGGAGCGCAGCTGCCTTTTCATCAGGGGTTTGCCCCGGTAAATGTACTGACGGTTAATATCCCCCATGCCCGGCCGGTCTTCCACATCCAGGCTCATCACCCCGCCGTTTTCATAAAAGCAGGCGGCTACACCCCTCTCCGGCCCCCAGCCGA
The DNA here is from genome assembly GCA_937967705.1 of uncultured Spirochaetia bacterium. GTDB lineage: Bacteria > Spirochaetota > UBA4802 > UBA4802 > JAGODF01 > CALCJG01. The sequence goes on along the minus strand of CALCJG010000255.1, from coordinate 1,343 downwards.
GGCGCACGGTTTTGCCGTTGATCGACACCGTTTCATCCTTTTTTACAAGACCGTAGCGCACACTCCCATCCCTGTGAAAGCCCGCTTCCCCCGGGCAGAACCAGGCCGACTTCCGCTCCGAGGGTTTCCCCAGCTGAAGCCGGCACACCTGGAAGACCCTCGAATCCCTAATGCCCCCGTCGGGATAGCAGCGAATCTCCCGGCAGAGCGGCACCTCAAGTCCGCCGATCAGAAAACTCCGTCCCTTCTTTTCCTCCAGAGGAGCCCTCTTCAGAGTTCCGTCGGCGTAAAATTCCACATAATTCCCGTAAGAGGCCTTCAGGGGATGGATCGTCATATCCCGGCCACCCACCGGGGTTTTGAAGGGCTGCCTTAAAGTTCCGCTCTTCAGGGTTCCCTCTTTATGAAAGTATATGGAGCCGCCCAGGGCGAGAGACTTCCCCTTCCAGGGTATTTCGACGGTTTCATCCGGATCGACATAGAGGGTCTGCAGTTTTCCCGCCTCATCCAGAACGACAGCCTCGCCCCCCTTCAGGGCAATATCTCCCTGCCTGGAGTTGATGGCCGCCCCTTCGGCCAGGTACCCTGCCTTGAGGCTTCCGTTTTTATGTAGGGTGATATCACCAAACTGCAACTCCTGCGGTACACTGAGGTTCCTTACGCCGTAATGTGCCTTTCTCGCCCCGGCCTTGATGAGCAGTTCCTTCTCCCCCGCCGGGACCTTCAGATTCCTGAGTATCGTCCCCTCTGCCAGAGTCCCGGTTTCATGGAAGTAGACTACGGTTCCCCCTGCCAGCAGGGCAGTCTTTTTCCCAGCCGGATATTCCGTGTCGGCGTCCAGGGTCCCCCGGCGGATCTCCCCGTTTTGGTGCAGAATGATCAATCCGGGCCGGAAGACGATGTACCGCCCCGCCACGGGGAAGGCGGTCTTATCCACCAGGTTTCCCAGGAGCAGCCGGCGTTCGCCGTTTTTATCCTTATGATAGACTGCGTTCTGCCGATAGACTTTGCACCGCACCCCCTTGATGAAAACCGTATCCTTGCGGCTCCCCTTCCAACTGGAGGTAATCTTCTCATAGGCCAGGATGAAGGGTAATGCCGGGAGGAGACAGCACATCTCGTACCACTCCGGGGCCCTGTGAGCCTGCAGGGAGGGAGCGGTCAGGCTGAAGATGACCGCGAGGGCGCAGATATTGCGTGTTAGTCGAAACATAGTCTTTCCTCCAGAGCGGATGTTATTCTCTGCCGGACATCACCGAAAAACGGCGTGCCCTTCAGTCCACCGGCACCCACCGATAGGCCGGGCCGGGGACATTTTTCCCCCTTAAGAAAATTTCCGGGGC
>CALCJG010000254.1 GCA_937967705.1 uncultured Spirochaetia bacterium | reverse complement strand
CGGCTGTCTTTATCCTTCTGTTCAGTGCTGAGATGAATCTATCTAGCGTGCAGATGTTGGATTTTTTCGGTGATGCGGCTATTGCCTCGGTCGTGATTGCCATAATGATGTACAACGTGTTTTCGATCAACAGGGCGGCGCTCGAACAGTCCGAGGAAAGCAGGAAAAAACTGGCTGTCGCGAACAGCGACCTGGCAGCGGCTAACGAAGAGCTCGCAGCGACTAATGAGGAGTTCGAGGCGAACAACGAGATGCTCCTGGTCACTAACGAGGAGCTCAGTGAAAAGATGCGCGAGCTCAGACAGGCGGAATATGAGATAAAAAAGAGCGAGGAGCGGTACCGGGCTATCTTTGAAGGGACATCGACGGCCAATGTCATTGTGGATGAAGATACAATCATACAGAAGGCAAACCATAAATTTGCGCAGATGGTCGGCTATTCAAAGGATGAGATTGAGGGAAAGATGAGCTGGACCGTTTTTATAGCTTCTGAAGATCTGGAAATGGTTAAGAACAATCAAGCCAGAAGGAGGACCGATCCCGAATCCGTGCCGTCTATTTATGAAATACACGCCGAAAACAGGAAGAAAGAGCCGCTGACGCTGATGATGAGCGTTGCGCTCCTCCCTGAGGCAAAAGTCAGCGTTGCCTCTTTGATCGATATCACAGAAAAGAGAACACTGGAAGCTCAGCTCATCCAGTCGCAGAAAATGGAATCGGTCGGGCGGCTGGCAGGAGGGGTGGCCCATGACTTTAACAACATGCTCAGCGTTATCATCGGCAATGCCCAGCTGGCGATGGAACAGGCGGAGGGGGGCACTCCGATTCATAAGGCGCTGCAGGATATCCTGGATGCCGGCCAGCGTTCAGCGGACCTGACCCGCCAGTTGCTTGCTTTCGCGCGCAGGCAAACCGTCAGTCCCAGGGTGCTCGACCTGAACGAGACGATAAGCGGCATGCTTAAAATGCTTCAGCGCCTTATCGGCGAGGATGTCGCCCTTAGCTGGATTCCCAGCCCGGATCTGTGGAGGGTCAGAATGGATCCATCGCAGGTGGATCAGCTGCTGGCCAATCTGTTTGTGAATGCGCGTGACGCCTTTGATAAAGCAGGACGCATCACTATCGAAACCGCGAACGCTTTCTGCGACGAGGTATATTGTTCCAAATATCCGGAATGCGCTCCTGGTGAATACGCTATTATAGCAGTCAGTGACAATGGGTGCGGGATGGACCGGGAAACGCTAAACAGCATCTTCGAACCTTTCTTTACCACCAAGAAAGAGGGCGGAGGAACCGGGCTGGGACTATCTACCGTGTACGGCATAGCCAGGCAGAACGGCGGATTCGTAACCGTCTACAGCGAACCGGGAGAGGGATCGACCTTTCGGGTCCACTTGCCCAGGGATGCATCCGAACCCGTGGAGCATGCCGCGCTTTCCGAAGAAGAGAGAATACCGGGAGGTACGGAGACCGTATTGATCGTGGAAGATGAGGAGGCAGTCCTTAACCTGGTCAAGGGCGTTCTGGAACGGCTGGGTTATACGGTACTGACTGCCAGAAAAGCGGAAGATGCCTTGAATCTGGCCGAAGAATACCCTGAGCAGATTGACCTCCTGCTGACCGATATCGTGATGACCGATATGAACGGCAGTGAACTCTCCAAGCGGATCGGCGGCATCAGACCGGGGATCAAGTGCCTGTTCATGTCGGGGTACACGTCGGATATCATAACCCATCACGGCATTCTGGAAGAGGGCGTCAATTTTATCTCAAAGCCGTTTACTTTACGCAAGCTTTCCGATAAGATCAGGGAACTCCTGGGGACGGGGTGATAATGGGAGAGATGTCGCCTGGCAAGATTCCTTCCGGGTCTGAATGAAAGTGTAATAAGGACCCCCGGTTCCATGGCATAAGGGCAACAGGGTTCAGCAGCGATTCATTGATTCGTAGCGGCAGTTCCTTCGAACTGTGTCATGACGAGTGTAATACGGGGAAAAATAATATCGCCTAACGAGGTGTTCTCATCATGAAAAAATATCTGTTCCTATTCCTCATTCTCCTGCTTTCTGCTGCGGCCTGCCCCGATAGGAAGGCGCCGCCTGAAGCTAAATATGCGGCTTCCTACACGGGCCTTCACCTCAGGGAGAAGCCGGACAGGAATTCCCGGTCGCTGGCCCTGCTGCCCTACGGAACCCGGGTTACCCTGCTGGCCCGAAGCGGAAAGTTTGAAAGCGTTTCAGGTAAAAAGGGGGAATGGGTTCAGGTATCCGCCGCAGGCTCTGCGGGTTATGTTTTCGACGGATTTCTGACATCGGAACAGATTGACACGAAGATTCTAATGGAGGGCTCTTCCCTCACCGAGGCCTTTCCTCTTGAAAACAGAAACTTCGGCCTGAGTGAGATCTGCGATCGGGTGCTTATCCGGTCAACCTTCGGTAAAACTCTCTCGTTTAGAAGCGGCGGCAGGATTGAGCTTGCATTCGTTGACAATAGTCCGGCCTATGATCCTAAGACAAAGGAAGGCTATTCAGTCCAGTATGCTGAAACAAAGCATGGCGGTTACCGCACGGCCGGCCGTTACGTGGAAGTCGTTTTCGACCGGAAGATTTCCGTCAAGAATGACAGGGGAAAACGGACCCGGCGTGAAGAAAAAATCCATGAGAAACAGGTCTGCGCTTTCGCTCTGTGCGGGAAAAGAAAGGCGGTTTACTGTTACGGGGAAGGGATGTTTCTTCCAGAGAAGTGAATCCGGTGGGGGATACTCACAAAACGGGGATGTCGTCCCTCCCGGTGATCTGAGGCTGTCGGGCATATGCGGCTTTAAGCATCTTGCAATGCAAATCATGCAACACCACTTTTATTTCCAGCCTCGGGGGAGATCCCGGTCATCTTTTTTGCAGGATTTAATAAAATGGTTGAATTTTTTTGCCCCCTTCCGGCCCTTTTCAGAAGGGCCGGGGAGACTTATTCCGGGGGAAGGGAATAATATGCGGGGCCCCCGGAAGCGTTTTTTTTCTGAGAGACGATGTCCGGCGGGAGCGCTTCCCGTATAATATGTTCCGGCAAGCCCCGAGTAACAATTCGAGCATGATGCAGGATGAGAATGAAGAAAATTTTAAATGATCTGGCGGAGAATCCGGCCTATATGATCCCGGTTCTCATATTCTTCGGAGTGTCCCTGCTGCACATCTTCCCCGTTCTGGGAACTGATATGAGGGTGATGGTTTATATCGCCCAGGGGGTCAGTATTGCCTGGGCTTCGGTATTTGCGTTTAGAAGAAAGCTTGTCCTCTGGCCTTTCATAGTCATCGGTCTTCTGTTTGTTATCGCAGGGACCAGCATGTACCTGCTTGAGGAGCGTGATCTTAAAAAAGCGGCAGAGGCCTACGCTTCTAATGATGTACTGAAGTCAAGGGAGATCCTTGAATCCATCAACTCAAGGGAAATACAGCAGTCAAAAGAGTATCTTCAGCTGAAGGATGCCGTCCAGCAAAGGTCGGAACAGGATATGAAAATCCTCGTGAAACAGGCCAGGTCGGAGGTTAAGAGAAACCGCATTGAAGAAGCCAGGAGTATAGTGGGACGCATTCTGGGATATGACAGGGATAATGAAGAGGCGGCGGATCTTGTGGAGACCATAAAGGGAAAGGACCTCATTACGAGCGAAAAACAGCTTCCCCCGGAAATGGCTCGAAAGCTTAAATCCTTAAAAAGGACTGTCAATGCGCATATCAAGCGGAAGAAATTCGATCGGGCCCGAAAGATCTTTGATAAGTTCCTTTCCGAAAACGGCGAGGTGAAGAGGGACAGCCTGATAGCCCTCTCCATAAATGATAAGATTGAAACGTCGGAAAAGAATGCCCTGTATGCCAGGGAGAAACGGCAGAACCGCAGGAGGCTGAAGGAGGCCCTCGGGCTGTTCAAGGAGGGCAGATACGAAAAGAGCGAGGAACTGGCTGAGCTGATATTGCAGTATGATCCCAAAAACAGGGCCGCAAAAAAACTTTTGGTAAAGGCCCGGACAAACATCAGGAAGGAACGGGAAGAGTCGCTGCTTCAGTACAAAGCGGCCGGTTCCTTTCTCCTGTTCGTGGTCCTCATGATCCTTCTGGTCAGGTTCATAACCCGCTGTCCCTCCTGCGGAAAGCACGGGGCCCGGAAGGTTGTGGATGAATACGAGACGGACAGGAGGGAGAGTTACCGCTGGGGCACGACATGGGACAGTATAACCATGTACGGTTCAGGGGGGGCGCAGCATGGAACGGTATCCCGCAGCGTGCAGATCCCGACCTGGATCATTACCATGCGAACGGATTACAGTTGCAGATACTGTTCCTATGAATGGTATGTTGAAACAGATGTGCAGGTGGACCAGTAGCCGGGTCTAATATTATACGGAGTAACGAGGAGCAAGACGAGATGAGACTGTTTCATTCCATAGGAAGAATCGCGGACGAGATAAACAGCATCGGCGCAAAGGGGCTTGTTGTCATTTTAATAACCGTTTCGGTAGTCGTCTTCGGCATCTTTTTTATGCCGGAAATCAGCCCGCTGATGCGGAAAGCGGCCCGTTTCCTTCAGACGGTTCTGTTCATTCCCTTGGCCTCCGCATTCTGCATCGGAGCCTTCATGTTCATCGCTCCCTATATAGGCGGGGGTGATGTGGAAGACGAGAACTACTTCATATACGGCTGGTTCCTCAG
>CALCJG010000253.1 GCA_937967705.1 uncultured Spirochaetia bacterium | reverse complement strand
TAAGGGCCGCAGCACGCCGCATCCCCCTCTGTGCTCACCTGATCCTCGGCATTCCCGGTGAAAGCTGGCAGGATATGATGTCCACCGCCGAGGAAATCTCCCGGCTGCCGGTTGCCGGGGTCAAGATACACCATCTCCACGTGATCAAGGGAACGGCCCTGGAATCCCTCTACCGCCGCGGGCAAATCGCCCCCCTGTCCTTCCGGACCTACATCTCCACACTCTGCGATTTTCTGGAACGGCTGCGCCCTGACATTCTCATACACAGACTCATGGGAGACCGCGCCGCCGACACCCTGGCGGCTCCCCGTTGGGGACTACACAAGGGGACGGTACTCAAGGCCATCGAAGACGAGTTCCGCTCCCGGGAAACCTGGCAGGGTTTCCTGTTTCAGCCGGAGGCGGAAAATACCGATTAATAATTGAACCCATCCCCAGGAGAGTTTTCCATGAGCAATTTACTCAGACCCGACAACTATGCCCGCAACACACTGGAAAGATATACCGGCTCCAATGTTTCTGATTTCGGCAGTCACATTCTGCTTGTAAATTTCCAGCGGTACGTCGAGAGCTTCGCCGCGATCACCGGATCTGAAATCCTGTCGGGCTACTGGACCGTTGTGCACGACAAGGAAAAAGACATGTCCATCATCAATTTCGGTGTGGGATCGCCGTCGGCGGGCATCGTCATTCACTGCCTCTCCTACCTCGACCAGATCAAGAGTGTTCTCATGCTCGGCATGTGCGGCGGAGTGGATGACGAGCTGGACATTGGGGATATGCTGGTGCCCACAGCCAGCGTAAGGGACGAGGGAACAAGCAAGCATTATATCCCGCAGGACGTGCCGGCTCAGCCAAGTTTCTGGATCAACAAGATATGCGAGGACGTCATCCGGCAGGAAATGGGAGCCCCGCCGAAATCCGGAATCATGCTGACGACGGATTACAGGATGTGGGAGTTCGATCAGACCTTCATCGATTACATACTCAAACACCGTATCCTGGCGGTGGACATGGAGATCGCGACCCTGTTCTCTGTTGCCTATGCCCTGAATGTACCGGTAGGCTCCATCATGCTCATCTCCGACATGCCCCTGAAGAAAGGCGGCATAAAGAGCAAAGACAGCGCCCAGGAGATATTCCGCAAATATACGGAACAGCACATGACCGCCGGACTCAAGGCCGTGGAGGAAATCAAGATCAAATACGCTCTCGGCGCCGGCCCCAGGCTGAGAAGCGAATGGTGATGTCTGACGGGAGAGGAGCATAAGCCGAATTCTGTTTATGCAGCCATTTATCTTAGGCGCCTGTTGCCAGGAACCTTCTTGCAACCTACCCGCAACCTCGGACGGGCCGCCCTCGAACGGTTGCTTACTTGGTTTTGCACCGGATGGGGTTTGCACTGCCGTCTGCCTTACGGAAGACGCGGTGAGCTCTTACCTCGCCATTTCACCCTTACCCTTCGGCTCCGCTCAGGGCAGGCCTTTTACTCAGCCATCCCTGGGCGGAACCGAAGGGCGGTATGTTTTCTGTTGCACTTTCCATCGCCTCGCGGCGCCCGGACGTTATCCGGCATCCTGCCCTTCGGTGTTCGGACTTTCCTCACCGCCTGCGCATGCAGGCCAGCGCGGCTGCTTGTTCCTCTCCCGAAATAATTTCAATCCTCCGTCAAAACCCAGTTGACACCGTCATGCTTTACCCTGATCGTCTCGGACTTGCCGTAATAGAGAAATCGGAAAATGACTTCCGGCTTCTGGTCTGCGTAAAAACACCAGGCCTCCTCCTCACACAGGATCTCAAAGGCGTGCCAGACGGCGCAATCCGCCGCGTTTTCATTGATCTGTCCCGTCCAGACATAGGGATGGGGCAAATCGCAGGTAGGTGCCGCACCCCTTTCGGTTAGGGGAACCTCGACCTGAATGTGGCGGCTGGTGGAGGTAAAGAGGTTAATGCTCTCGAAACCGAACACCCACCGGAGGAAGGTCCCTCCCAATTCGGTGCCGAAGGGGCCCTCCCCCCATCTGTCCTCCGCCCTTCGCGTTTCCAGATAATCCCTGAACAGCACAGCCATCATCCCAGCCCCTGAAGTCAAAAAGGTTATCAGACCTTTTCAAAATAATTGCGACCGGGAGCTATGTCAAGAGGGAAATCAGACAGGAGCAGGCCCGTTTTCTTCTTGATTTTCCTGTCAGGATGATACAGGCTGGAATGTCTCTTCGGTTTTCAGAACCGTCATTACCTTCCCCTGGAGGAAACCATGCCGAACCTGGACAGGAAACCCGTTTTTACTTCCCTGAAAATATCCCTCGGTATCATCGCACTGCTCTGGGCCATTCTCCTGCTCAGCACTATAATGCCATTCATAAAGAACCTGGGGATTCATCCCCGGGTCATTATGGGACTCGTCGGGATCATCACATCACCCTTCATTCACGACAACATGTCCCATCTCATTGCCAACTCCACGAGCATTCTCATACTGGGAACCATATTCATAGCCACCGAAAAGGAGAGGGCCTTCTACATATCCATTCCCATCGTCCTCCTGGGCGGGCTCGGCACCTGGCTCATCGGGCGTTCGGGAACCAACCACATAGGGGCCAGCGGAATTATTTACGGCATTCTGGGGTATCTCCTCACCATCGGAATCTTCCGGAGAAAAATAGGCTCCCTTCTCATCGCCCTGGTCATCTTCATACTTTACGGCGGGGCCCTCTGGGGCGTCCTGCCGGTGATCTCGGGCTACAGGGTTTCCTGGGAAGGTCATCTCTGCGGGTTCCTGGTGGGGATTCTTGCAGCCTGGTCCGAATCTCACCGTCGGGGCAAATGATCACTCGGACTTTTCCCATCCTGCGATTTTACATTGAAGGGGGATTCCTCCTGAGCGCTGACAAAACTCCGGTGGACTATGATCCACATCGAGGGCACCAGTATCAGCATACCCAGGGCACCGGGTGGAAAATTCAGCAGCATCATATTGAAGAGACCGTGAAGCAGCCAGGAGAAGAGAAGTCCGTTAACGAGAAGCCATCGCCCTCCTTTCCTCATCCGGAACTTGTATAGGCCCGCGGCATAACCCCAGACGGCCGACCAGAGGGCATGTCCGGGAACCGTCAGGAATGCCCTGAAAAGATAGAGCTTCCAAACCATCCCGAAGGCCCAGACGGGATCGGACATACCCAGGGCAATCTGCGGGGCCAGATAGGAAGTCACGATGAAATAGGCGTTTTCCGCTGCGGCAAAACCCAGAGATATGGCGATGGCGTAAATGATGCCGTCCATAGGCTCGTCGAATTCAGGATTCCGGTAAATAAAGAACAGAAAAGCGAGAAATTTCAGGGATTCCTCGATGAGGGGAGCGGCAAAGACCAGCATTACAATTTTAGAATCGGCGAAGGGACGCTCAATCAGTATGGCGGGCAACATGACTGCCATACCGATGAGAAACATGCGAATTACCAGGGATCTAGGTTCCGGCTCCAGCTTGTCCCGCCGGTAAAAAAACCAGAGCCAGAAAACCCCGGGGGCGAAGGAAAGAGCCGCTACCGCCAGAACATCCGCACTCACATCAACCTCATGGACACAATCCAGCCCTGAAATGATCATCCTGCAGACAAAAAATAGCGGGGACATCATACCCCGCTATTCGCCAATAATTCAATTCCTCAGGGCAGGCCCATCCGTATCCCGCCCCTTTCAGGGATTTCCCTATTATCATTTTTTCTTTTTCTTCTTATCTTTCTTTTCCTTCTTTTCAGGTTTATCTTTTTTCTCTTTCTTTTCTTTCTTTTCTTTCTTATCTTTCTTTTCCTTCTTATCGTCCTTATCCTTTACAGCCTTTTCCTTCTTACCCTTTTTCTTGTCGGATTTCGCATCAGATTTGGATTTGGCATCCTCATATCTCTTTGATTTATCGACAACGGTTTTCCCATCCTTGTGATAATGATATTCCTTCTTTTTGTGGTCCCAGTGACCACCGTCTTTATCCAGTCCTCCCCCGTGACCGAAGACTAGGGAGACACCGGCAAAAATGAAAAACACAAGGAAGGCAAGCGATCTCTTTAACATGGCAATTCTCCTGATAATTTTGTAATCCGAAACCTCTCGATTACCCCGTGAATATTCCCATGAGGGAGAGAGCAGCAGAGGCTTCCGATGGGGCAATAACGCCCCGTATCATGAAAACATATCGCAAAGGGGCTAAAAGTCAAGACATTTTACCCCCTCCTTACCGGAATTCCCCCCGCACTGCCCGTTTCCGCCTCTTGTTTTCATACATTTTCGTATCCGCCAGATCCAGAAGCTCCTGAAGGGATACGGTGGAGTCGTAATGCAGGAGGGCTATTCCCGCGCTGAGAGAAACTTCGTAGCCGCGCCGGTTGGTCCGGTTGTAATCCGCGGTGTTTTCCGCCAAACGGTTCAGGATGACCTCTTCACCCATCTCAAAATCATCGATGATGAGAATGGCAAATTCGTCGCCTCCCATCCTTGCCAGGATGTCCGCCTCCCGGAAGGATCTTTTAAGTATCTTCGAGGTCCCGACCAGGGCCCTGTCTCCCTCCTTGTGACCGAACCTGTCGTTGATCTGCTTGAGGTAATCCAGGTCGATGAAGACGCAGTAGAGATTCCTCTTCATGCGGCGCACCATCCTGATCTGCTGTTCCGCCATGGTGAAGAATCCGCGCCGGTTATTGAGTCCCGTCAGTTCATCCCGGAGGGAGAGATCCTTCAGATCCTCCATCATCCTCCTGCGCTCGGTAACATCCCGCACGATCCCCTGGTATTCCCTGAGACCGCCGCTCCCTCTTCTCAGGGAAAAGGTAAAGAGACAATCCATCACCGTACCGTTTTTGCGCCGCATCCTCACCTCGAAATCCCTCACCCCCCCGGTTTCTTCAATAGTCTCCACAAAGCTTCTGCGGTCCGCCGGGTCCAGGTAGAGTTCGGTGACGTTCTTGCGCATCATTTCCCGCCGGCTGTATCCGAAGAGGTTGAGGGCCGAAGGATTGACGTTGACGAAGCTGCCGTCCGGGCGGGTGATGATAATAGCGTCACGGGAATTGTCGAAAAGACCGTGATACCGTTGCTCGCTTTCCTGGAGGGCCCGCTCGGCCCGAATGAGATCGGTAATGTCGCTGACAACGGCAAGGACGCAGAGCCTGTCCTCGACCCTGATCAGCTCCGCAGAGAGAAGCACCTCACGGCATCGATCGCCTTTGACTCTCAGCGACATCTCGACATTTTTCAACGACTTCCTGTCGACAAGCATTTGCCAGAAGCGTTTACGGGCATCGTTGGAGGACCAGAGATTGAGATCCACAGCCCTGACACCGATGAGCTCCTGACGGGAATAACCGGTAAACCGGCTGAAAGCCCTGTTAACCTCGATGATCCGCCCCTCCATCGCCGTTGAGATGACTATGGGGCTGGGACTGATGCCGAAGGCCCTGATGTACGTCCTATCCGGGAGTTCCTGCACGGGGGATCCATCCTCCCGGATCGTCTGATCCCTTTTTTTCTTCATTCAGTCTCCTGCCGTCGAACAGAGGGTTCCAGCAAAACGAAGAGCCGGCAATTGCCCGGCTCTTCGTTGCATTCGGTCCAAAGCGGTCTCCTTTCTCAGCGCCACCATTTGAAGTCCTTGTACTCCAGAAAGGGTTCGGGGATGTCCGGGAGATCGCCCAGCCTCCATCTGGGTCCCTTCATCTCATTTTTGATAAGATCGTAGACCTTGGCCATCACCTTGGCCTTTTCTATGGTTCCCATCTTTTTGAAGTTCTTCAAGTCGATCTCGTCCTTCTTTTCAATTTCGTTGTAAATCTGAATGCCGTCGAAGGAGGCGAGGAAATCATACTTCTTCTTTCCTTCCCAGGGTATTCCCAGGGCATAGTAGAAGGTAATGGTCTTTTCCGGCACGACCTTGAGGCTGGTAAGGCTGATGCCCGCCTTTTTGTAGACAGTGCGAAGCAGATAACGGGTCCCGGCATAGTATTTGTAGGTGGTCTTTTCGTAAACCGGCGTTGGAACAGATCCGATGAGCTTCCGCACGGCCAGGGGTCTCCCGAGGAAATCCCTCTGGATGGTGGTTACGTTCATGATCCCCATGTTCAGCAGCATGGAATCCACATTCATGTTTTTCTCGGAAATCCAGATCAGCCTCCCTCGGCTGTACTTGTAACTGGTGTCCACCTTCAGCAGAAAACGCCCGAGAACGGGATAATCAGCATAACCCCGCTCGTAAACCATCACCGGATGGCCGAGGCTGTTGTACTTCACCTTCTTCACGTATTTCAGTATAAAACCGTCCCGAACCTCGTCCAGTTTGATGTTGGACTCATCCAGCATCTTCTTGCTGGCCAGGGCCGTGTCGAAGGATTTCATGATGGAGGAATTGGAATAGATATTCCCCGCGGGTTTGGCCTTCTTATTGTCCTTGGGATCCGCCGCCTCCCAGTATTCCCCGGATACTATGCGGCCCTTTTCGTAGGTATAGACCAGCTTGAAGACATCAGCCCCGCCTTTCCTCACCAGAACCGTTTCGGTGTTCCCCTTGCGCTTGCGGATGATCTTTTCCCCGCCGCAGGAGGAAACAAAGGCAAGGGATACGAGGACCAGAAGGACTGCCGCATATCTTAATACTTTTCGTTTCATACACATCACCTATCATTCCAATAATTTATTTACTGCTCGGGTCAGGCCCGCGATACGACGCGTCAGTGAACGGATACCGTAAGGATGATCCGGCCTCATCAGCCTTGTTCTTCCGATCCATTTCCTTATACTGGCATAAATCCCTGGAAACCGCCGTCAGCGCTCTCCGGGGTTTAATAATCCGCTGCTGGTGCAGGAGACAGGGCTGAGAGGTTTCATCCCCCATACAGACTTCACAGAGGAACAAATCCATGTCCGCGGAAAAAAGTCAATTAAAAAGAGATCCCCGGTACCGTCTCTTTTCTCAGACCTCCCGCAGCCCCTCCAGTAGCCAGTTATTATTGACCTGCGGAAGCGGGGAACCGCAATACTGGCACTCGGTGGCATCCGTTTCCGGCAGAGGCCCTCCGCAGGAGGGGCAGCTGGGTTCCGCCAGCCCGAACTCGTTTTTCAGGTTAACCGGCATGCTCAGGGTGAAATCGTGCTCCTTATGCTGCGGCTCCTCGCCCTGCCGGAAGGAGGCGCTCCAGAATATCCGCACCTGAGCATGGACATGATCCCCCTCCTGCCAGCACCGCTGGAGATCCACCGCCCCCACAGCCGGTTCCGCTAGGTGTGTTTTATCCGGCGTAAAGGAAGAGAGATAGCCTTCCGTTGCATCCCGGCGGAGGGCTTCCGTTCTTCCCCTGGCCCTGGCATAGAGCCATCGCCAGAAGAGATAGGAGGCCCGGTCTTCAATGACCTCCCGGTTGATGGAGACATTCTTCGTCTCCAGTTCTTTCAAGCCGTCAATCTCATCCCATGAACTCTCTTCCCATTCCTCCTCCTGGGTAATCTCAGAAAGGACCCAGTCGTATTCTCCGGAGTTGTAGACACTCCCGCAGCTCTGGCATTTATTGCTCTCGCCGAAATTATCCGGAATATAGCCGCAGTTGGGGCACTGGCCTGCCAGGAGGTTCTTGGTGGGATCGGTGTGAACCCCCCGCTTGCGGGTAAAAGAGTATATCTCGGTAAATGTGATGACATCGGCCTTGCCTGCCCGCTTTTGCTTCTCCTGGTCAGAAAGGGTTACGGGCACGGTTATATCCCGGGCGGAGGCATTCAGTTTCACGTGAAGGGTATGATAACTTTGCGAGGTGTCCACCCCCACCGCCATCATCCGGTTCACCCGGCAGTCGGACATCAGGTTCTGCAGTTTCTCGTCATGAAGCATGAGATCCAACTGGAGACGGTACCGGCTGTAAACGCCCTGGGAGATGAAGTTGCGTACCGGCATCATGTCCCCTTTCGACCAGGCCTCCTGAAGTTTGAGAAAGACCTCCCCGGACCGTTTGTAAAAGGGTTCCAGCAGGAAGGCGGGATCCTCTTTCTGCACGGTATCCTGGATAGCCTTGACCTTGGGCAGCAGTTCCGCATGCTCTTCCTCGATGGCGGCGCTTTTCTGGGCGAAAGCCTTGAAACCGCCCCCGGTTCCGGCGTTCACCCCACCCCTGCCGGAAAGAACCTTTCTGGCGACAAAGCCCGCCCCCAGCAGCAGGAGACCGATCAGCACTATGAGTGTCCAGAAATAACTGACATCAAACTGATGATTATGGGCGAAGTAGAGCCAGGTCATGCGGAAAAAACCGGGATCGGAGAATCCCCGGGCGGGCACGAACACCCGTATCCTGAGGGACTGGTCGCCCCATAACCCCCGGGTATAGACGCCGCTGAGGGTATCCCCTTCCCACTTCACCAGGAGGGGGAAGGGGCGGAGGGTCTTGCCGCTCCACGGGTTGACGAGATAGGAATCCACCCGGACCTTGTCCCGGGAAACGAAGGAAGGCAGTTTCAGGTTCAGGGAGATCTTCTCCACATGCCGCGCCTTGACAGACGGGAGAAGGAAATCGAAATAATGGAAATCCCCGCCTTTGATATCCTCCTTTTCATCGAGGTTGTTTCCGTAAAGGAGATAGTCCGCCGCATAGCGGAAAGAACCGGGGGACTTTTTACGGCCCATGCAGAAACCCCAGGCATTGTATTTGGTCTCGCTTTTTCTAACCTCGCAGGAGTCCTGCTGGAAGACATAGTAGAGATCCTTTTTCTTCAAGCTCTGATATTTATTCCAGATCGGGGAGAGAGGCGGATCTGCCACACGGAATTCCTTGGGGAGGGATATCACCATATTGCTGATAAAATTCTTCAGGTCAAAGGAGTAATCCGCCTTCACGTTCACCGTCCGGTCCTCGTTGATCCTGGCGGTCAGAATCAATTCCTTCAGGATGTTTTCTTCATAGGTAGAAAGCGTCGTGCCGAAGGTCTTATCGAGCTGCTTGCCGTCCAGGCTGCCGCTGGCGAAGGGAATGTAGATTTCGATGTTCTCATGGGTCTGCAGGATTTTGCTCGATGCGGCCGATATCTCCGCACCCCCTTTGACCGGGGCGAGCCTTACGGGGGCGTAGGCATCCCCATACCGGCTTGAGATGATGAGCACATCCCCCTCCCCCGCCTTGAGGCCGGGCCAGGAAACCTTCACGGAATATTTACGGACTATCTTGCCGAGTCCCGAGCGCCAGGCCAGCACAGAGGCGTCGGAGTAGGGGATGACGGCGCCCTTGATCCTGTAGCTCATTTCGAATTTCTGTTTGCCCTTAACCCTCTTCTTGGGATTGCCCACATGGAGATAATCGCCGGTGGAGTAATAGGATATCTTGCCTGTGGAGGTCTTGTAATCCGTCACCTTCCAGTTGTTGTACTGATCGCCGTTGGTGTAGAGGTATCGCACGATTCCGAAGGCTGATTCTTTCATGTTGACATCCAGGACCTCCCGCACATCAACGGTCCCGTCCCGGTTCACTCTGAGATTGGCGGTGTAGGAATCGACTTCGTAGTTATGAGAATAAGTACTATAGGTACTGCCCCCGTAATAGGAGCGGGAGCCCGACGATCGGCTTCCGGAATAGTAGGGGGTATAGCTCTTGGAAGGGGAGGAATAGCTCCGTGAACCCGATCCATAGGAGCGTGAGGGAGAAGAATAGGACTTATAGGAAGAAGATCGGGAGCCCCCCCCCGACCGGTAGCTCCCCCCGCGCCCGGCGCGGGGATGGACATCCACATGATAGGCGAGAATCAGTATAACCGAGAGGATAAGGATGACAGCCAATCCTCTCCCCCGGCCCCGGTGATGTTTTGAGTTCATAAATCCTCCTCTCAATCGTTATAATCTCGGAACAGCGGGCACTCACCCCCGCAAGGCTGACCGTTATGCCGGTTTAATGCTGCCGGAAATCCTCGTAAAGCAGCTCCGCCGAGAGCCCGATGATGATGGCATTGAGCAGCATGTCCTTGACGGAAGCGCTGAGGAGGGACCAGCGGACAGATCTCCTGGGACGCCGCAGGCTCAGAACCAGTTCATTTTCGTCTCTGTCCCATCGCAGCGATTCAGTACGGGCAATCCGGTGTTTCCCCATCTCATCCATATAGGCGATTTCCATCTCCACGGGCATCACCCGATGGTCATTCAGGGAAAGGATATCCCTGGCCAGGACATCCAGCGTCGAGCCGATCTCAAGAAGCCGTGACCCCGCTTCTACCATCAAATCCTCATACCGCTTCATGCGCGCTTTCAGGTCTTCATTCATACCGCTCCGCTCTCTCCGCCCCGATATAACTACCCTAGGATAATCTCCCAAAAAGATCAAGAACTTAGTTCCATTTATCGGTCCATTTTCCCGCATCCCCGAGTAGCAATGGCTTGACTTTGACCTCCTTCTGCCTTAAATTACAAGCTGCCGATAAAATCCTTCGGCCCGCCCCGCAGACCGGGGGAAGAAAAATCCCGAAGAAGGTGCTCCCATGATAAAACGGCATCTACCCCTAATACTTCTCTTCACAGCTGTTCTCCTTGGGAGCGCACCGGGGGGGGAAATACCGGACAAAGGGAAGAGAATTACACAGACGATCCTGCTGGAGGCCTGTCGGCAGAACGAAACCACGACTCTCTTCGCACTGAAGGATTCCCATCTTTCGGTAATTAGAAACGGTCTGGCACATCCTGAGAAGGGGGTGAAGATCGGTTTCAGCAGCAGCGTGCTTATTGCCACGGGACGATTTTCCTACTCGTCATCTCCCCTCATGGGCCTCCGGGGCGAAGAACTATCGGGAAGGATATATCTTGACGAGCTGCCGTTGCTGATATTTGCAACGGAAAATCCGCCCCGGCTCATGTACCTGCGCGACGGCAGCGTCGATATGACCTTACCCTGCAGTATGATTACAGCCGGACAGATGGAGGGAAAACAGACAAAAAATACTACGAATACATCATTCACTATCTGGACCGCCTCATTCCCTCCCCGGAAAAGGATCCGGAGATCTACTACCGCTTGAGCGTTCTGAAGCGCCGGGCCGGCCTCACGGCCGCAACTGATCTTGACAGCAGCTGGAGGCGCCGATCGAGAAGCGATCTGGTGGAGATGATCGAGCTCACCAGCGGCGCCCTGGCGATGGAAGAGAGCCTGCAGATCTCCACGATGAAGGATGTGGCGGGCAGGGAAAACGCCCTGGACCAGACAATCCGCATTGATTCGCTGGCTCCCCCCGGTCTCAAGCCCCACGATTTTGCCGCCATGCTCGGGAGCCGCAAAGTGGAGATCCCCTCCCTGGCCCGGTGCGTACCGCACGATACTGCCCTTGTCTATTTCCGGTCCATCGGGAAGGTCTTTGAGAGCCTCGATCTGGCCCGCCTCTTTCAGGAACATCTCCCTCTTTTTATCGATAACCTCGAGGCGGGAGACGACAT
>CALCJG010000252.1 GCA_937967705.1 uncultured Spirochaetia bacterium | reverse complement strand
GCTTGACCAGTTCCTGAACCGCCGGGATGCGAATAGAACCTCCCACAAGGATGACTTCGTCGATATCTCCGGGAGTCAAACCTGCGTCCTCCAGCGCCCGCACACAGGGTTCCTTGGTAGACTCGATCAGGTCGTCAACAAGCTGTTCGAATTTGGCCCGGGTCAAGGTCATGATGAGATGCTTGGGCCCGCTCTGATCCGCCGTCAGAAAGGGGATGTTGATTTCCGTCTGCATCTTCCCGGAAAGCTCTATCTTGGCCTTCTCAGCCCCTTCCTTGAGCCTCTGCAGGGCCATCTTGTCCTGGGACACATCGATTCCCGTCTGCTTCTTGAATTCGTCGATGAGCCAGGTCATTACACGCTGATCGAAATCATCCCCGCCCAGATGCGTATTTCCGTTGGTGGACTTAACCTCGAAAACGCCATCCCCCAGCTCCAGGATGGAAATGTCAAAAGTGCCGCCGCCCAGGTCGTAAACGGCGATTTTTTCGTTCTTCCCTTTCTTGTCCAATCCGTAGGCAAGGGAAGCGGCGGTTGGCTCATTGATGATCCGCTCCACCTGCAGGCCTGCGATGCGCCCGGCGTCCTTGGTTGCCTGACGCTGGGAGTCGTTGAAATAGGCGGGAACGGTTATAACAGCCTTGGTAACCTGCTCCCCAAGAAAATCCTCTGCAGTCTGCTTCATCTTCTGGAGAACTCGCGCGGATATCTCCTGAGGCGTAAACTCCCCTTCTATGGTCCTGACCTTCAGGCCCCCTTTCCCGTCATCAATCACGTTATAGGGCACCATCTTGATTTCCTGTCCCACCTCGGCGAAGGAGCGTCCCATGAATCTCTTTATGGACCGGATGGTGTTTTCCGGATTTGTAATGATCTGATTCTTGGCCACCTGTCCCACCAGGCGCTCACCCTTGTCGGTAAAAGCCACGATGGAGGGTGTCGTCCGCTGGCCCTCTGAGTTCTGAATTACGACCGGCTCCCCCCCCATCATAACGGCCACACAGGAGTTTGTTGTTCCCAGATCGATGCCTATTATCTTACTCATTTCGTTCTTCTCCTTGAAATATCAAACTTGTAAATATCTCATATAATTTACGCTAACAGCTCATATGTCTTTCAATGACCACATTCTCCGGAGTCGGCCGACGAATACTGCTCATTCCCCGTTTTCTCTGCCCTGATCGTCCCCTTCCGGGGAAACCGCTGCCTTTTTGGCAGGCTTGGATACCCTAACCTTGGCGCTCCGAAGGATGTACTCCTCCAGCTTGAACCCCTTCTGATAAACCCAGGTGATAGTGTCCTGGTCCACGTCCTCACTCATGTCTATCTCCACGGCTTCATTATAATTGGGGTTAAAGACCTGATTGAGGGAGTCTATCTCTTCGATACCGTACTTCCGGAGAACCTCTTCGATCTGACGGGATATCATGGAAACCCCTTCCACGAAGGCATTGTGAGCCTTTTCCAGGTTCTCATCACGGCTGACATTGGAAGCGGCATCTATGGCCCTCAGTAAATCATCGTTGATGCCGATGATATCCAGAGCCAGATCCTTGATGGCCAGTTTCTGATAATCCTCCTGCATTTTGACCATCCGCTTCTTGTAATTCTCGAAATCGGCCTGACGGCGTTTCAGGAGCTCTTTCAGCGCCTCAAGATCTTTATCCTTCTTCTCGAGTTCCAGGTTTTTCTTTTCCAGTTCTTTTTTCAAATCGTCCCCTTTCTGCTCTTTTTTCGCCTCAGTTTCTACGGCTTCCCCGGATGCAGCCTCCCCACCGGGTTTTTCTCCATCTTCCTTCTGGTCATCTCTGCCGGTTATGGCATCCTCATCGCTGTTCACGGGTTCTTTCTCAAGATCCGCTGTATCTTGATTCATCTCCCCATTCTTGCTCTCATCGTTTTTCATCTTTGAGATCATCCATCCTCCCTGATAAAACTATTTAGACATCTTGGTTAAGAAATCCGTAACGACTTTCCCCGTATAATCCACCAGGGGAACGACCTTTTCATAATCCATCCGGGTCGGGCCGATAATACCCACGACCCCAACCTTTCGATTGCCTATCTTATAGGAAGAGGTGACGATGCTGCATCCGGACACCTCCGCCTCCACGATCTCCTCCCCTATGAGAGTATAGACCCCTTCCCTCTTCATGTTCTTTTCCATGATTTCCCTGAGAATTTTCTTCTCCTCTATCAGACGCAGCAGGCTCTTGAGCCTGTCAGCCTGAACCATTTCGGGAATATGAAGGAGGTTTTCTATCCCGTCGACAAACAGCTCCGGTTCTTCCTGATCTGACAACGCCAGCTGGGCGATATCCAGAGCCATGCCCTTTTTCATGTCACTGCCGATAGACATTCGCAATTTCTCAAAAATATCATTCTTGATATCCATAAGAGAAAAACCGCAAAGTTCTTCCCGAAGATATTTGGAGTAGGCATACAGCTCATCCTGTGTAACATTGGTGGAAACCACAACCCTTTTATTAAAAACGACTCCCGTACGGGTCACCAGTATAAATATGATCTCATTATTGCTTAGGGGGATAAGCTCCAGATGTTTTACCACCGTGAAATCCGGCATGGGAGTGAGAACGACACCGGCATACCGGGACACCAGCGAGAGCATCTTCGATATCGAGGAAAACATCTTGTCCAGCTGAAGCTCCCGGGCCATCAGCTCCTCACGGACCTTTATCTTCTCATTCACCACGAACTCATAGGTGTCGAGCAGCGAATCCACATAATAGCGATACCCTTTGTCCGTTGGAATGCGCCCGGCGGAAGTATGGGGCTGCATGAGAAAATTCATGGTTTCGAGATCGGACATGATGTTTCGCATGGTTGCAGGAGAGATGGAAAAGGAATACTTCTGCACGAAGGAGCGTGAGCCTACAGCTTTTCCCGTCGTTATAAACTCGTATACGAGAGCCCGCAAAACAGCCGCCTCTCTTTCATTTAGGGGTCTCTCTTCAATTTTCTGTCTCATCACAGATCATCCACCGATCTATTAGCACTCCAGCCAGGTGAGTGCTAATAAACTAATAAAAAAAATACCCCCTGTCAAGTCATATTTGGAAATTTGTTCAGGTACAGGGAAGAAATTATCATGATTTTTTCTTTTTTTTCTCCTTTTCCTTCTCCTGTTCCTTTTCTTCTGCCTCCAATCTCTGCTTCAAGGCATCAATCGTGTTCTTCATCTTACTGGCCTCCTCCGTTTCCCCAAAAAGAACATGGATCTTTCGGAGGACCACCAGGAGTTCGATGGACTTAAGAATATCCCCGGGAACTTTAGTCG
The DNA here is from genome assembly GCA_937967705.1 of uncultured Spirochaetia bacterium. Taxonomy (GTDB): domain Bacteria; phylum Spirochaetota; class UBA4802; order UBA4802; family JAGODF01; genus CALCJG01. The sequence goes on along the minus strand of CALCJG010000252.1, from coordinate 818 downwards.
ACTGCTCATACTTTGTACGATACTGCTGAGCCGCCTCCTTGAGACTGTTTTTGCACAAGTGCAGCAACTCCTGCCGGTCCCTGTAAAAATCGGAGCGGGGATCCCGGTATTTTTGGATGTCAGTAAAATTGATCAGATTCTTCGTGATAACGGCAACCCGCCCATAGGTTTCCACAAAGGCCCATTTCCACTTGGACCCGCTCATCCTTTCCACGAGGGTGTTAAAAACGGTATTCACGTTCCTGACAATTTGAAGGATTTTATCCGGAGTAACCTTTTCAATCCTTTGAAGATATTCCACATTATCGTTGAGGGATCGATCCACATCGCTCCCCACGACCTCTTCCAGCAGCTGTAAAACCTTGTTAAAGGTCTTGCGCCCCTCATTAAGGTGGGATTCGTTGCGAATCTTCAACATATCCAGCGAAGCATCACTCATGCTTACATAGAGCATGATCGTCCTCATGTATTCCGTGACCACCTCAAGATTGAAATAGTTCGCGATTGCCGGCATCTTTTTTTTCTTGGTCTCTGAATCCTTGATGCGCTTGCCCGCTTCATCAATCGATGTTTTATACTCTCTGATATAATCCTGATAAGCAGCTTTTTCCGCTTTTGACAATGCCATATAGGTACCCTATGCGTAGGTATTAATGTTAGCGCCTTTTTCTTCCCCTGAAACCCTCACCGTCGGTTCAGGTCTTGACGGCTCCTCCCGAGGAGGCTCTTCCCTCGTTTCGGAACTGGGGGAAAAGCCCTCTGGTATAATATCAGATCGGAAGAGCGTCGTGTAGGGAAAGAGTGTAGATCTCGGTGGT
>CALCJG010000251.1 GCA_937967705.1 uncultured Spirochaetia bacterium | reverse complement strand
CTCGAAAAGATCTATTCCATCAACGATTTGGTCAAGGGCGGCAATGTGATGTTTTCCGCCACCGGGGTTACCGACGGTGAGCTTCTGCCGGGGGTGCGGTTCTATTCGGGAGGGGCAGAAACCCATTCCATCGTCATGCGGGCCAAGACCCACACCATGCGTTTCATTACGGCCATGCATCAGTTCGACTACAAGCCCCTCTACTGAGAGAAGCGGTACGGGGAAGGATATTTTAATAATTTATAAGGAGAAGATTCATGAAGTTTTTTATTGATACAGCAGACATTAAGGAAATTCGTCAGGCAAGGGACCTGGGGATCCTCGACGGGGTCACGACGAACCCCACCCTGGTGAGCAAAATAGGGCGGCCGTATATCGAGGTGCTCAAGGAGATCGCCGATGAGGTGATGAACGTTCCCGTCTCCGCCGAGGCCATCTCGATGGACTGCGACAGCATGGTCCGGGAGGGCAGGGAACTGGCCAAGATCGGGCCCAACATCAACGTCAAGATCCCCCTGGTGGAGGAGGGCCTCAAGGCTGTCAAGATCCTCTCCTCGGAGGGCATCAAGACCAACGTGACCCTCTGCTTCAACTCCGTACAGGCCCTGATGGCTGCCAAGGCGGGGGCCACCTACATATCCCCCTTCGTGGGCCGGCTCGATGACATCTCCGCCGAGGGTATGGAGGTGATCGAGGAGATCGTCACCATCTACGGCAACTACGGTTTCGAAACCGAGGTGATAGTCGCCTCGGTGCGCAACCCGCTTCATGTCAAGTACGCGGCCCTTTACGGCGCCCATATCGCCACGATCCCCTTTTCAGTGTTCCGGTCTCTGATCAAGCACCCCCTGACGGACGCCGGGGTGGCCCGATTCCTGGAAGACTACAAAAAGATACCGGGCTAGATGAGCGGCCGCATCTCCGTAGACACGATGGCCGTCGAGGACCTGCGCCGGGTTTATCTCCTGGGGCAGAGGGTTCTGCCGAAAACGGCCGTCCCCTGCCGCCCCTCCTGGGGCAGCGCAGAGCTTGCGGAGGTTTACTCGGAGTTTCCCGAACTCTGTCTGATCGCCCGCAGGAAGAATCAGTTTCTCGGATTTCTGATCGGCTCCGTTGAGAATGACTGCGAGGGGCCGTTGGCGATGATGCTCTGGCGGGGCTCTGACCCCCGGTTTGCTCACCTCCCGGTGATGCGCCATCTCTGGGAGGAGTTCCGCAAACGGGTGGCACAGAAGGACCTGCGGCGCATCATGGCCCTGCCGGTTGCGGAGGACAGGGAGATGGATTTTTTTCTGGAAAATGACTTTACGGAAAAAAATCCCTGCCGTACAATGATCCATTTTATGGAGGGATGATCATGGAACCCTTATTCGATCTCATCAAGCAGCATTCGAACATCTCCACCGGAGCTGCGGTGGTGCTCATATTGATCACGGGCTTCATACTGAAAAAGCTGAAGACCCTGGCCATCATTCTGATCATCGTGGCCTCGCTGATCATCTACGGTCTCCTGCAGACGGGACGGATCAGCAAGTCCGACGTCAACGATCTGCGTGAAAAGGCCAAGGGCCAGGTGATGGAGAAAATCAACGAACAGGTGAAGAAGAAAACCAATGAAGCTGTCCCTGGTAAACAGGAATAATCCCGAGGCCCTGCTCTCCGAAGCGGGCAAGACCATACCGCCCTCCGGCATCCGGGAGTTTTTCGACATCGTCTACTCCACCCCGGACTGCATATCCCTGGGCGTGGGGGAGCCGGATTTCGTCACGCCCTGGCGCATCTCCGATACGGGGATGTTTGCCATCCGGGACGGGTTTACGCATTACACCTCCAACCGCGGTCTCCTGGAACTGCGGGAGCTCATTGCCGGGGAACTGGAGAGGGACAACGGGGTGGAGTACGACCCCGAGACGGAGATCCTCATCACTCTGGGGGTGAGCCAGGGGCTGGATCTGACCCTGCGCAGCCTGGTCAACCCCGGCGACGAGGTGATCATCATCGAGCCCTGCTATGTTTCCTACAGCGCCAACATCACCCTGCTGGGAGGAACGCCGGTGATCGTGCCGACGTACCGCAGGGAGGATTTCCGGATCGACCTCGGCCGTTTTGAGAAGGCCATAAGCGGCAGGACCAAGGCGGTCATACTCAACTATCCCTCAAACCCGACGGGAAGCAGCATAGACCGGAAGACACTGGAGGCCGTTCTGTCCCTGGCGGAGCGGCACAATTTCATGGTGATCTCCGACGAGATCTACTGCTCCATCATCTATGAAAAGGAACATTTCTCCATTACCTCGTTGCCCGGCGCCAAGGAGCGCACGGTCTATCTCAACGGGTTCTCCAAATCCCACGCCATGACGGGTTGGAGGCTGGGTTATGTGGCCGCCCCCCGCTTCGTGCTGGACATCATTCTCAAGATACATCAGTATACCGCCCTCTGTGCCCCGTCCATATCCCAGATGGCCGCCGTGGAGGCGCTGCAGAACGCCGCAAAGGATGTGGAGAAGATGCGTCATGAGTACACGCGGCGCCGGAACTACATCGTCAGCCGTTTCGAGGAGGCGGGATATCCCTGTCACCGCCCGGAAGGCGCCTTCTATGTCTTTCCGGACATCTCCCCATCGGGCTTCAACTCCCGGGACTTTGCCCTGAAGCTGCTGCAGGCCGAAAAGGTGGCGGTGGTTCCCGGTGTGGTCTTTGGGACCTGCGGGGAAAACCATATCCGCTGTTCCTACGCCACCTCCATGGAAAACATCAAGGAGGCCATGGACCGCATCGTGCGGTTTGCCCATTCTTTGAGGAAAGGATAGGGGCGTAGCCATCCGGAAGCGCTCATCCCTTCATATGGCGATCCTCATAGACGGCTTCAACCTGATCTACAAGTTCCCCGACCTCGAGGCGTTGATGTACGAGGAGAAACTCTACGAGGCGCGCATCGGGCTGCTCAACAAGCTGAAGGAGTATATGCGGATACGGAAGCGGGACATACGCGTGGTCTTCGACGGCAAGAAGGCCCCCTCCCTGGAACTGCGGTCCGAGCGGTCCGGCACCATCGATGTTTACTATTCCCTCGACTACTCGGCGGATTTCCTCATCAAGGAATTCATCAAGAAGGACCTGAATCCCCGCATGACCACGGTGGTCACCTCGGACAAGGACATCATCGCCTATGTGACCCGGTTTAAGGCCAGGGTGATGACCAGCGAGGAGTTTGCCGCGGAGGTCAACAGGGCTTTCGAGCAGTGGGAGGAGGAGAACACCCGGGAAAAGGAGGACGATCCCGTCGTCTCGGAGGAGGATGTCTCCTTCTGGGAAAATCTCTTTAAAAAGAAGAGGAAATGACGCCGCGAAACATCACCCCTTCTCGTCCCTGTCGAGCCGTGAGAGGTAGCGGTCGTGGAGGCGGCTGAAAAAGGCTATAGCGCAGACTTCCCCGATGAGAGCCATAAACATGTCCCATTGCGTATCCCAGACATCCCCCTGCGTTCCCAGAAAGGCCTCCGCCGCTTCCCCCGTGAGGACGGCGACCCACCATTCGATGAGTTCATAGAAGGCGCTCACGGCCAGGCAGACGCAGACGGTCAGGAAGTTCATCCAGCCGCCCCTCACCAGTGTGCTGCGGCGGATCAGCAGTTCCCGGGTCAGCAGGGCCGGGACGAAACCCTGAAAGAAGTGTCCCAGACGGTCGTAGTAGTTGCGTTGAAGGCCGAACGTCTCCCGGAACCAGTCGAAGAGAGGGTTGAGGGCGTAGGTGTAATGCCCGCCCACGATGAGTACGATGGCGTGCATCCAGAGGAGATGATAGAGCAGGCTGCTCAGGGGAAAACGCCGACGGGTGAAGAGATCGGAAGAGCACACGTCTGTACTCCAGTCACGAGTGGATATCTCG
>CALCJG010000250.1 GCA_937967705.1 uncultured Spirochaetia bacterium | reverse complement strand
AACGGGAATCCCCCCGCTGCTCGTTGTTTAAAAAAGCATTGAGTATCCGTTCTGGTTTCATCAACGATTACAAAGCGGGCAGGGCGCGGCGCATGATTTCCAGGGGTGCTTTCTGGTTCGTCCATATCTCAAACTGACGAGCACCCTGGTGGAGGAGCATTTCAAGTCCCTTGATGATACGGCATCCCCGCTCCTCCGCATCAAGAAGGAGTCTCGTCTGAGGGGGAGCATATACGATGTCGAAGACCGTATGCTTCGGCATAAGGAAATCAGTAGACAGGGGGGTATCGTCAATATCCGGATGCATTCCAACAGTAGTCGTATTGATGATGAAATCAACTTCCAGCATCAGAGAGGAATTCAACTGATTAAAAAGCAATGATTCAACGGAGGGATATTTGCAGGACAGTTCATTCACAAGACGTGAAACCCTTTCACGATTGCGGCCGCAGAGGATTACCGAGGCCCCTTCCTGAAGAAGAGTATAGGCTATGGCCCTGGCGGAACCGCCGTTGCCCAGAATAAGAATTCTGGAACGGGAGGAATCGAAACCAGCCTTTTGCAGGGGGATGAGAACACCAATGCCGTCCGTATTGTAGCCGTGTATGCGTCCTTCCCTCAGTACCAGTGTGTTGACCGCGCCTATGTCCTCCGCAAGGGGGTCCAGATGATCAATATACTGGAGAACATCGGTTTTAAAGGGGATGGTTATGCTGGCTCCGTGAATCGGAAGGGATTTCATAGACTCTATGGCTTCATGAAGACTGCTCGGCTGGAATGCCAGATAAACGGCGTTTATACCCCTATGCTGGAAAGCGGCATTATGAAGGACTGGCGAAAGGGAATGGCTGACAGGATTGCCGAAAATTCCGTATAACTGAGTCTTAGCGTTGATCATAGTTTTATTGCAAACATAGTTTTATCAGCCACCTGATGATCATTAACGTCATGATGGCTCATTGTTATCATTCTTAAAGCCCTAAAAGGCAGGACTTGTCAATCAGTTTATATCCGAAATATTTAGTTGAATCAGGGATTCTTATGTAATTATGTCACAATTATACCGATAAAGAAATAACATATAATACGTTTTCGAGGTAATAATGGCTGCGTCAAAAGCAACAACCGGAAAATCATCGGCTGGTAAAAAAGCCGGTACTACCAAAAAAAGAAGCACGACTAAAAAAGCTTCAACGGCTAAAACAGATAAGCTAAAGCAAAATTCAACACCAAAAACCGACGAAACCACATTTAATAAAACACCCATTTACATACTGACAATTCTAGGTCTCCTTACACTCAGTTTATTCCTGATAAATGCACTCTATTCGGGGAGGGATAAACCTGTAAAAGCTGACTTATCTCCTTTAAAAAATCAAAGTGCCCGTACGGTGCCCTCAGAAAAAAACCCTTCCGTACAGGAGAAAACCGTTGCTCCTAAAAGTTTAGAAACTCCCATCGACGGGAAGAAGGCTGTTGCAACAACCGCATCAGTCATGGTAGAAAAAGATGTGAAACTTTATTTCCTCAGGGTTAACGAAAGTACCGGGAAAACACGACTGATACCTGTTTCCAGACGGTTGAAATCACCGTCATTGCTTAAGGATGCCCTTAATGAACTAGTGAAAGGTCCCAGCCGCATTGAACGGGATCGTGGACTTCTCAGCGCCATTCCGAAAAATTTGAAAATTCGGGATATTAAAACGGTCAATTCCAATGTAGTCATCGATTTTAACACGGCCATAGAGGAAAATGCTGCGGGAACAATTTTACTGAGTCGAATTGATCAAATCGTGTATACGGCAACGCAGTTTGATAATATCAGCGGCGTCATTATTCGCATCAATGGCAAAAACAGGAACTTTTTAGGGAACGACGGTCTCTCCATAAGCGGTCCCCTGCACAGGAAAGGACGCTGACCATGCTGGAAGTCGAGATCAAGGCTTATTGTGATCATCCTGAGAAAATTCTGAATCGGATCATTGCTCTTGGGGGAAAGGAGATGTCCCGTATTGACGAAAGGGACGTATATTTTAATCATCCCTCCAGGGATTTCGCGGTAACAGATGAGGCCCTCCGCATACGCCAGGCTAATGCTGACCTTTTTATGACCTATAAAGGACCCAAGATAGGCGAAAAAAGCAAAACCCGTTATGAGCGGGAGATACCGGTAGAAGATTATGAGGGACTCAGGGACATCCTTCTTCGTTTGGGGTTCCAGGAATTGCTGGAGGTCAGGAAATACAGGGTCATCTACCTCTATAAAGGGATCGATATCTGCATGGACGATGTCAGAAATCTGGGACACTTCGTAGAGCTGGAGAAACAGGGGGATAGCAAGGATGAGATAGAGGCGGAACTATTCCGCCTCGCCGATACACTGGGACTAGAGCGTTTTGAAAGGCGCTCTTACCTCGAAATGCTTCTTGCTCTCGATGTGAGTTAGTTGAACCTCTATCGTAGACCGAACCCGTATTTGCTCAATTCCGCTACCACATTCTTCTGCAGTTTGTCTATCTCTTCCGTAGAAAGAGTCTTTTCCCTTGAAGAAAATATGATTTTCAAGGATACAGACTTCTTATCCTCGGGAATGGGTTTTCCTTCATAGAGCGATATAACCTCTACACTTTTTACAAGGGGGGACGTTTTTATTATGATGTCCATGAGGGCACCGGCATAACTCTGTTTGTCGGCAAGAACGGAGACCTCGAAAGGAACATCAGGGAAGCGTGGCAGCTCGGAAAAACCCTTGGCACGTTTATCGGCGTTGAGAAGAACATCCATATCCATATCGTATATCGCCGCTGTACCTTTTATATCTAGTTTTTTCATGATTCTCGGATGTACTTCGAAGATCATGCCCGCCTGTGATCCCCTAATCTTTAAAACGACACTTCTGCCGGGATGGGCGTAGGGCGGCAACTTGACCGTTTCAGGCTGCAGGGTGAAGCTGTCCACTTCGAGCTGGGAAAGCAGATTGAGTACAGTCTGCTTGGAAGAATAAAACAGTGGGGTGGCAGCATCCCGCTGATAGAAGGCTCCGCTGATCCGTGTGCTCTCGGATGCCAGCTCGTCTGAATTTCTTTCTTTCTTGAAATAGACCCGCCCCAGTTCAAAAATATGAAACTCTTCCTGGAATCGGGCATTGAATTCCACGGCCTTTAGAAGGTTCGGAAGCAGACTTCTTCTCAACCTGTCCTGTTCCCTTGAGAGGGGATTCTTAAGACGTAGTTCCTTATCCTCATTGATCTCTAGGGAATTGAGAAGGTCCTCCCCGACGAAGGAGTAGCTGCTCACCTCGATGCTGCAGCAGTCCCGTACGAGTATTTCCTTAACTCTCCTCTCGAAGGAACGCCTGGTATTTATGACCGGCGGGGTACAGGGTACGAAGGGAGGAGTTTCGGGAATGTTGTCATAGCCGAAAATCCGTCCCACCTCTTCTACGATGTCATCAGGAATGGAGACATCCTTGGTTGCCCTGTATGTAGGCACGGTGATGTCGAGATGGTTATCCCTCTTATCGATGAGAAATCCCAGAGACGTAAGAATTGACTGGATCCTCCCGTCCGGGAGATCGTATCCCAGCTTCTTCCTGATAAAGTCAGTTGTCGTCCTGATTTCGACAGAAGGGGATTTGACCGGATAAGTATCGACTATCCTCGTAACGGCCTCCGCCTCCGGAATGAGCTGTTTGATAAGATCGTAGCACCGTATAATAGCACTTGTGCAGAGCTCGGGATCCAGGGATTTTTCGAAACGGATGGCTGCCTCGGTCCTGAGGTTGAAGCGGTTGGCGGTCTTCCGAATGTTGACCGGATTGAAATTGGCGGCTTCCAGAACGATTTCGCTGGTATTGTCATCGATTTCGCTGCCCCCCCCTCCCATGACTCCGGCGAGGGCGATAGCCTCTTTTTGATCGGCGATGACGATGTCCTCCTGTAGCAGGTCATGTTCCTGTTCATCCAGGGTTTTCAGTTTTTCGTCCTTTCTGGCCATACGAACGGAGATGGTGTCTCCGTTGAGCTTCCTGCGATCAAAGGCGTGCATCGGTTCACCAATTTCACACATTACATAGTTGGTGATGTCAACGATATTGTTAATGGGCCGCATACCTATGGCGGTTACCCTTGCCTTGAGCCACTCCGGGGACTCCTCGATACGGATGTTTTTGACACAAAGCCCGCAATAACGTGGGGAAGCGTCGGGATTCTCGATGACCACTTTGAGGGTTTCTTTATCTGCAAATCCATCTGCCAGACTGGTATCGACAGGACTCTTGTAGGAACGCTCGAACAACGCGGCAATCTCCCGTGCGAAACCGGCATGACACCAGAGGTCGGGGCGATGTGTTATGGATTTATTATCGATCTCCAGCCTGGTGTCTATCCAGTCAGGATAGAGTTCAGAAAGGGGTTTTCCCAGAGGGGTATCAGAGGGGAGTATCATAATACCGGAATGATCATCCGAGAGTCCCAGCTCTTTTTCCGAGCAGAGCATACCCGAGGATTCCTCTCCCCGTATCTTCGTTTTCTTAACTGTGAATTCCTCTGTAAATCTGGTGCCGACCGTGGCCAACGGAACGATATCGCCCTCCCTGTGATTGGGGGCGCCGCAGACGACGCGCAGTTTTTCAGCCCCCGTATCGAGGTCCACGATCGTCAGCTTGTCCGCATTGGGATGTTGGGCCACCTTGAGTATCTTTGCGCTGATGACGGTTTTCAGAAAGGGATTCATCTCCTCTATACCGTCGATCTCTGCCGTGGACATTGTCAGTTTCGCGGCGATTTCCCCGGCCGGGATATCCTTGATATCCACCATGGTATTGATAATATTTAATGATAACCACATAGTCGTGCTCCCGTCTGAATGATCTCTTAAAACTGGTTGAGGAAACGGATATCGCCGCTGAGGAAATGCCGTATATCGTTTATGCCATAACGCATCATGACCAGCCTGTTGAGCCCCAGGCCGAAGGCAAACCCGGACCACTGTTCAGGATCGATATTGCCGTATTTCAGAACATTAGGATGAACCAGGCCGCAGGGCAGAAGCTCTACCCATCCCGATTGTTTGCAAACGCTGCATCCTTTTCCATCGCAAATGAGACAGTGAATATCCAGCTCGAAGCCCGGTTCCACAAAGGGGAAATACCCCGGCCGGAGACGTATAGTCACCTCCCTCTGGAAAATCTCCTTTAAAAGGGATTTCATGAAGAAGATGAGATGGGATACGGATATGTTCCTGTCCACCATCATCCCCTCAACCTGATAGAAAGTATTTTCATGGGAGGCATCGGTTGCCTCGTATCGGAAAACCCTGCCCGGACCTATTACCCTGAAGGGGGGCGATAATTTTTCCATTCCCCGCACCTGTATGGCGGAAGTATGAGTCCGCAGGAGATTCCCGTCTTCCGTCCAGAAGGTGTCCTGCATGTCCCGGGCCGGGTGATGTTTCGGTATATTCAGCGCTTCGAAGTTATAGTAATCCGTTTCCACTTCGGGACCATCCAGTATTACAAACCCCATTGAGGTGAATATATCCTCAATCTCATACTGTATCTGGGAGATGGGATGCAGCCGGCCTCGGGAGGGTATTCTCGTGGTACCGGGAGCGTTGAGAGTCACATCAATGAACTCGTCCCTGAGGAGTTGGGAGATCCTGGCGTCCTGCAGTTCGTTCATCTTGTAATCGATGGCTGCCTCAATCTCGTTCTTGATCTCGTTTGCCTTTTTCCCGATGATACCCCTGATCTCGCCGGATAACTCTCCCAGACCGCGCAGAATCTGAGTCAATTCCCCCTTTCGCCCCAGAACTCTGACCTTGATCTCCTCAAGGTCTTCCAGGGCTTTTGAGTCCAGGATGGTCTCCTTCGCTTTGTTGAGTATTTGATTGAGTTTCTCTTCCATGGGCCTTACCGTTCGTTCCCTTAGATTTAGAGATTCAAGGTGTTTTTGTTAAGAAAAATGTCAAGAAAAATAGCGTTTCAAAGACGCCGCAATGCCAGTATCCCCTTGCTCAGGGTTAACAGACAGACAACACGGATGGCAAACCACAAGGCGAGGGTGATACTATTAATGGTTTGATGTCCCTGGAGGTTGATGATAGTCCCCCATACAAAGTCCGCCATCTCCAGAGCCGCAATTGTCATTCCCGCATAAAGAGCCAGGCGAGGTTTTCGCCGGTAACTCAGCGCGAAAAACATAAGAAATAATGCCGGTAACGCATAAAGGGCTGCACTCAGGAAGACAGTCAAGAATGGGTATTGTATGAGATAATTATGATAACCGGTGAGGATGGATTTCAGAAAAAGTATGACAGTGTAAAACCAGAGAACCGGTTTCCCGTCACGGATGTACACCATGGGATCTGCAAGGGAATTGCTAACGGGATTACCGTCAACCAAGAGACCTATTCCGGAAACCGTGTTCCATAAGAAGGGAATGCGGGTCATGGCTGTTATGAACCAGACTTCCAGGGTATGGTCTCCGGAGGCATCCGTATATTGCAATGTTTTTCTTTCTTTGCTCTCAGTAACGGTTCCCAGTTCGCCCCCGTTGACGATGACGGTTAGCCGCTCACTTTTCCCGAGCTCTCTCACAATCTCAATCATGCTTTCCCCCGCCTTGAGGCAAAGCATTTCACGGCCTTTTTCTCTCTTAAGCTCGGCTTGTATGAGTTCCGTCATGGAAGCCCTCCTTTCGTTAACTGACCCTGGAGAAAGGGAGTTCTTTTGCGTTTTGTCGTTACTGGGCACCCGTGAGTTCCAGAAAATTTTCTCCGAGGATTCGCCTTCTGATTTTTTCAACAGGGAAGATATCTTCTATATTTCTTTTCACAAGGCCGTAATCATAAGATGATCCGTTCCCTTTGAGGCCGTAAGGACCGTCAGTCCCGTAGAGACAGCGTTCAGGACCCAGGTAATCCACAACTTCCCGAATGGTCCCGGTATCCACGTAGATGGTCTGGGAGAGATCCACAAAAACCCGTTTATTCCCGCGGATAGCCTTCCAGTACTGTTTATATAATGGAAAAGCGGCATGTGCCAGGATCAGCTTCAATTCAGGCATTTCTTGTATCAGGGGGGTGATGTCACCGTGTTCGCCGAATCCTGCGTGAATGAGGAGCGGTTTTCTCCAGCGAACAGCAAGATCAGCGGCAGTAAGCAATTTTCCCGGTGGGTATCGGTGCCAGAAGGGATGGGCCTTGATACCGATAAGGGCATCATGTCCCTCCCAGCGTGCAAGCTCTTTTTGAAGATCAGACCTGCCCGAAGGATTGACAAAAACCCAGCAGTAGAAACGGTCGGGATGCTTTTCAGCAATACGGAAGACCGGTTCGTTGTCCGGATCGGCAAGTATACGGAAAACACCCAGGGGCGTCTTGAGGCTTCCATCGTCAGTAAAGTTTGCCGACATCACCCTGGCCAGACTTCGCAGGGTACGATGTTTCAGGCAGGTCTGCAATGTTTTCACCAGGACCCTCGGTGGTTCCGGGAGGGGCTCATTCAGGAGAGCCATGAGGGCGATCCTATCGACTCCGCATTCTTCCATTTGACGGAATAAATCCGTTAAAGGAAGCATGCTCGTATCCAGATGGTAATGGCAGTCAACTATCATCAGCTTAATTAATTGGCTTAACGAGAATGAGGGGCGTTAAGGTCCTGTATCACCTCATTTTTTATTTGTACGCCGGTTTGCCGTATACTTTTTCATAAGCGCGGCAGTTCGGGCAGAGCTTGCGTTCCATCTTCACCAGGATGTAGAGGAAGCCTTTACCCTTTTTCCTTGCACGGGTACATATGGGGCATTTGTCCTTGCAGAAATCGGCTTTTTTCTTCAGTTCTTCGTCATGCGTCATGGGATTTCTCCTTTTATGGTATCAGAATCTTAATCATGGTTGAACTAATAACTGTGAAGGGAATCTATCGCGATTTTAGCTGCTCCCAGAGCCGGGGCCCTGTTCTCGTCTTTGATCAGAAGATATTTCACATTGTCCTTCAATCCAGGAAGGGCCCGGTCATCAACGACCTTTCTGACTACGGGCAGGATGATATCATGAGCCCGCGAGAGGCCTCCTCCGAAAATGACTGCCTGGGGATTGAAGATATTCACGAGATTGGAAACGCCGATCCCCAGATAGAAGGCCAATTCGGTTAAGATGTCGATACAAAAAACGTCTCCTCGAAGGGCTTCCTCATGGATCATTTTGGCACTGATGGTTTCATCTTTAAGCCGGTCGTGGAGGGTTGAGGAACCTGCTTTTTTTAGCCCGGCTTTGGCCATGCGTACAAGAGCCGAGGCTGAGGCATACTGCTCGAGACAGCCGCGATTTCCGCAGTTGCATGTCTTACCCCGGTAATCGATGGTGGTGTGGCCAAATTCCATGGAGCTGCCTGATTGTCCCGTATAAAACTTATTATCGATGACCGCTCCTCCGCCTATACCCGTTCCCAGGGTCAGCATGATCCAGTTGCGGTATTTTTTGCCGTTTCCCTGCCACCACTCGCCGACTACGGCCACATTAGCATCATTTTCAAGGAAAACACGGATTCCGACTTTTTTCTCGATTTTAGCGGCCAGGGGATAGTTTTCCCAGGCGCCTATGTTCGGGCTGGTGATGACAATACCCTTCTTAATATCTATGGCACCAGCGGCTCCTATACCAATCGCCTTTAATGAGCGCTTCTGAACCTCACTGGCTTGAATGAGATTGTCCACAAGTTGGCAGATGATATTATCAATATCGTCTGCCGTTTTTCCTGTGGGAACTTTTTTAAAAGATAACACCTTACCTTCGGTATTCGTTATGACTCCCTTGATAAAGGTGCCTCCGATATCAACTCCAATATACATATGCCCCTGCAGTATTATTCAAATATTCTCGTACTTTAATCGCATCGGTACAAGAGTTCTCAATCTTCGAGGGAACAGTAATAATCTATTTGAATAACAAGTCTATAATTAATTTTATTGCTTAAAAAAATTGTATCGACAGAATCCCGTTCTGCTCTGACTTTATTAATAGGGGTGATGGTTGTTGTAATAATGACGGAAGTGGCGTCAGGATTTCATCCCCGCGGCAATAAAGCATTGTTAGTGTCTACAGCAATATATGGGCAGGTTAAACCATGAATGAACTGATCGATCTTCATACCCATACGACGGCCTCGGACGGGATCTATTCTCCCGAGGCGTTGATCGACCTGGCCCTTCGTAGTCATGTAAAAACCCTTGCCATTACGGATCACGACACATTGGGGGGGCTGAAAGCAGCCATCGCCTATGCCAGTAAAAAGTCTTTCGATTTTATCCCTGGAATCGAGTTCAGTGTCGATTATCCCGGTGGGTCTTTCCATCTGCTGGGGTTATATGTGGATTATGAGGACAGCGAATTAATTGAAACAACCGCAAGATTGATGGAATTTAGAAACACCCGTGCATCCAGAATACTGGAAGATTTGAGTAAATACGGAATCGACATCCCTCATACCCTTTTAGAAGAGATTTCAGGAGGAGAATCCATGGGACGCCCTCATATAGCCCGGGCGATGATCAAGCTCGGATTCGCCCCTGACATTTCTGCTGTATTTCAAAATTTTCTGGTCAAAGGCAAACCCGGTTACGTGAAAAAGGAAAAGATAAAACTGAGTGACGCCATTCGTCTTATAAAAAAAGGGCATGGCATCCCCATTATTGCCCATCCCATTTCTCTGAATCTACCATCTTTTAAGGATTTTGAGAACTTACTTGAGGAGCTCATGAAGGCCGGAATTGAAGGGATTGAGGTTTTTGCCTCAATGCACTCAGACCGGGAGGTTGAGGAGTTTCTGAAAATTGCCCTGAAATATCATCTTCTCATCACGGGAGGCAGCGATTTCCATGGTGATAAAGAAGAGGTCATCGGTTACTATTCCAACAATCGTCAAATCCCGTTTGATCTCCGGGACAAGATTATCCCTGGAGGTTTTAAATAAGATTTTCGCTTTCGTCTTTTACGTTGAAGAAGATTTCAAGATTGGCAATGGAGAGGGTGTTCCTGATCTTTTCGTTAACATGAACGGTTGCGAAGAGGATTTTATTCTTAAGGGAATACTGCCGAAGGGTAATCATTGCACCAATGCCCGTTGAATCTATGAATTCCACGTCACGGTAATCCACAATCATGCGCTTCGGTTTGGACTGTTCCATAATGGCGATAACATCTTTATCCAGGGAAATCGCCTGCGCTCCTGATATAGCTCCGTAAATCTCAATGATCAATGTATCTTCTTTAAATCGTGATTTTATTTTCATTGCATTCATATCTTACATTTATATATTTATATATCTTCGATTTTCAAGAATAATTTTGTCGGCTAAGGTTTTTCTGATAAATATTTATTATCCCTTATCATGTAACTGGTGAGGAATGATTTCGCTTTTTTTATTTCCTTTCACGGAATATATGCTTCGGTTTTGGAGGAAACCTAATCTCCCCCAAAAAAACTTCAGAATATTGGTTGAATTTTTAATAATGATATGATTATTTCTGATCAAGTGAAATAACGGGGGTAATATGATTTCTATAAGATTTTTTAAATTGGTAATTATATCGCTGTCAGTAATCATCTTAGTGGCATGCAAAAAGAATATGAGCGGTATTATGATTGCGGTTCAGGGTACGGATTTAAAGGAAACCCCGTCCTATAATGGGAAAAAGGTGGGGCACATTCCTTTCGGTGCAAAACTCAATATTTTAGACACAGAAGGCCCTCAGGCGGTTCTGGAGGGGAACAGGGACTCCTGGTATCAGGTAAAATTCGGTGATGCCACCGGATGGGTTTTTGGAGGGCACATCAACCGGGTGGATTCCAAAACCCATCTGCTCGAAAAAAATCTGACCCTTGAAGCAGAATCCTTTTTTGCCGTTTGTGCAACGGATAACCTGGCGAGATCATCCGAGACGATCCGCCTAACCAAGACGGAAGCCTACTATACCGGTCGAGGAGACTACGGTAATGTAGAATATGAAAGCAATCAGAAGGGTACTTATATCATTGAAAATGACGGTATCCGAATACAACTCCATGCCGGGGTAACAAATGAAAAAGATACTGAGACCTCTTCTGTAAAAACAATTCCAGTTAAAGCCAGAGTTATCAAGCTTTACTGGGACCCTCAATATAACGGATATCTGACGGATGAGACCATTAAGTTTAAAAACAATCCGCAATATATCATAAATCAGGCCAATTGCTCGCTCATGACAAAGGAAAGCATAGATAATGACGCCCTTTGTAAAAACGATCCGGTTAAGGGAGGGGGGCTGAAAGTTGATCGCTATGGGTATTACTGCAGAAAAAAGTGATTAATGCCCAACGACAACATCATTAAGGCAATACCGGTGAGAATGCTATTATCTTTTAATAATTAATTTATATAACTTGGGAAAGCCATAGACTATTAATTAATTGCTTTTGTACTCAATAAACCCAGTGGAAGGAACAGGTATGAAACGAATTCTATTGTTTTCTCTTATGCTCTTTTCGCTTTCCTCGTTGCTTTATGCGGCTACTCCGGAGGATATCCTCGAAAGGGACCGAAAGAAACAGCAAGAGATAAAGATGAAGGACCAGGAGCATCAACGAAAGATTCTGGAGAAATATCAGGAGTTTTTCAATAGGGTCATGAAATTCGCACCGGAATTGAAACTGGCACCGCCGGTTCATCCGGGCTACGTCGACAATATTAAAGACAATACTCATCCCTCAAAGTTTAAAAAAACAAAAAAAAGTTATGCTTATGTAGCGGAATCCTACTTTCTTCGTGCTCTCCCGGACGACAGGAATAAAACCTATGTGGGTAAAGTTAAAAGAAATACCCGGGTAGAAGTACTCATGAAACCGACAACGGACTACATCCCGAAGGGGGGCAGCTTTACCCGGGAGTGGCGTCTTGTTAAATTAAAATCTGGAGAAGAGGGGTTCATTCCTCTGGATCTTCTTTCTTCCAAACGAATAGCAAAGAAAAAAATTCGACGGGGAGACAACCCGCTTTATAGAATCATGCCCCTGGCCGGGCTGCTTAAAAGTGGCGGAAAGCATCTCCTTAAGCAGTTTGATGTTTCAGTATCGATAGAACAATCAGGAGGCGATCAGTCATTCCATGTAATCATGG
>CALCJG010000249.1 GCA_937967705.1 uncultured Spirochaetia bacterium | reverse complement strand
TTCCGATCTCCTTCCTGGTGGCCGCGCCCATGATCAACGAGGTGGCGCTTGTTCTGCTTTTCGGTCTTTTCGGGTGGAAGACAGCCCTGCTCTATGCCTCCACCGGGCTCGCCATCGCCATCGCCTCGGGCTGGGTTATCGGCAGGCTAAAGGTGGAGCGTTTCGTTGAGAGTTGGGTATACGATGTCAAGGCGGTTGGGCCTGATAGGGAGGAGAGGGGGATGTCCTTCTCAGAGAGAATCCGGGCGGGGTATGCCGCAGTTTTTGATATTGTTTCAAAAGTCTGGATTTACATAGTTATCGGAATCGCCGTTGGGGCGGGTATCCATGGCTATGTTCCCGAAAACTTTATGGCTTCGATCATGGGCAAGTCTGCCTGGTGGTCCATCCCCCTGGCGGTGCTCATCGGAGTGCCGATGTATTCCAATGCGGCGGGGATCATCCCCATAGTGCAGGCCCTGTTGGAAAAGGGGGCGTCCCTGGGGACGACCCTCGCCTTCATGATGTCGGTCATCGGGCTTTCCCTTCCGGAGATGATCATTTTGAAGAAAGTCCTCAGGCTTCCCCTTATAATCATCTTTATCGGCATCGTTGCGGCAGGTATTATGATAGTGGGATTCGTGTTCAATTTATTATACTAGCGCTTGAAACAAGGAGAAAAATCATGGCTGATTGCTGTTCCGGGGGTGTCAGACTCATCTATTCCTGTTCAGGGGCGGCGGATGTCGGGCTGCTGGCGGACAGGGTTGCAAGGCTGCTGAAGGACGAAGGGTTCGCACGCATGACCTGCCTGGCGGGAGTGGGGGCCGATCTTTCGGGTTTCATCCAATCCGCGAAGGCGGCTGAGGTGAACATTACCATTGACGGGTGTGCCGTTGGCTGCGCCAGGAAGGCCCTGGAGCGGCATGGCATTGCTAGTTTGTCTTTTGTGCTGTCCGATTTAGGATTTCATAAGGGGGAAACGGCCGTGACCGAGGATGCTGTGCGAGATGCCGGCGAGAAGATCAAAAATCAATCCGGAAAGACAGGCGCCAAGTCTGATACAGGCATTTCCGGTGGGTGTTCCTGCAGTACTTGCAGTTGAGAAAAATCAGGATATGAAAGGTGATGGGTTATGAGAAGAATAATGAAACTGCTGATGCCCCTGGTTGCTGCCTTGCTGCTTTCTATCGCAGCTACGCATTGGGAACAGGAGGGGGGATGTTCCTGCCAGACGCCACTCTTTGTTTTGGTAAGCCCTTTCGGATGCAGCGACAACCCCCAAGCCGGTGAACGGGCGGATAAAGTACTGCCGGTTAAGGAGGCAGATCCGAAAATCTCGGACCATCGATCGGTCCCGAAGGTTACCTTCGTGGAGATCGGTTCCGTCAATTGCGTGCCTTGCCGCATGATGCAGCCGGTAATAAGGTCCGTGGAGGAGCAGTTCGGCAGCCAGATACGGGTGGTCTTTCACGATGTCTGGACCCCGGAGGGCAGGGTCAACGCAAGAAAGTATGGGGCCCGGGTCATACCCACCCAGGTGTTTCTTGACAGTGAAGGGAGGGAGTACTTCCGGCATGAGGGGTTTTTCCCCAAGGAAGAGGTGGTGCGGGTTTTGAACATGAAGGGGGTCCGCTGATGCTGGTGGAACTCTTCACCTGGCTGTCGGGAGCCCTTTCAGCATCGGCAGGTACGGCCCTTGCCGGGGCTTTCCTCTGGGGGGTGCTCTCCATACTCCTGTCTCCCTGTCATCTCGCAAGCATCCCCCTTATCGTAGGATTCATCGATGGACAGGGGATCTCCACGGGGCGGAGAGCCTTTCTCCTGGCGCTTCTTTTCTCTGTTGGGATACTCGTCACCATCGGTTTTATCGGCCTTATTACGGGGTTGATGGGCCGAATGCTGGGGGATGTCGGTGCCTGGGGAAACTATTTTGTCGCGGGCATCTTCTTTCTGGTGGGTCTTCATCTCCTGGGAATTGTACCCCTGCCGTTCCTCGAAAAGGGAGCCAGCCCGAATTTTCAGAGAAAGGGAATGCTGGCCGCCTTCATGCTGGGGCTGGTTTTCGGAGTAGCCCTGGGACCCTGCACCTTCGCTTATATGGCCCCTATGCTGGGCGTCGTTTTCAGTGTGGCCTCTGCGAAAATCCACCTTGCCCTGTCCCTCGTCCTTGCCTATGCGATAGGCCATTGTGCGGTCATTGTCTTGGCGGGAACCTTCTCCGGGCTGGTTCAGAAATATCTTAACTGGAATGAAAACTCCAGAGGCGCTCTGATGATGAAAAGGGCCTGTGGTATCCTTGTCATTCTCGGCGGTGTTTATCTGGTATTCAGTCGGTAATAACCGGAGAAATGCTCTGGGATGCTTTGAAGCGTCTATTGGAATATTGTTTATCCGTAGATAGGTATCCAATACGCCTGCCAAGAGAGCTTTATTATTAGGAGATGTTGAGTGATGAAAAAAAGCGTTCTTATTCTGTGTATGGTTTTAATAGGTGTGCAGTTTCCCATGCGCGTGGGCAGAACCGGGGATTCTGCACAGGTTGTTGTGTATTATTTTCATGGACAGTATCGCTGCACCTCGTGCGTGCGCCTGGAAAAATTGACGAAAAAGGCGGTTGCATCAAAGTTCTCCAGGGAAATCGCCAGGGGGGATGTCATGTTTCGATCCATAAATATCGATGATACGAAAAATGCTCATTTCTTATCGGATTACAGATTGTCTGCCAAGTCTGTGGTTCTTTCCAAGGTCGTCAGAGGCCGGGAGGTTAAGTGGAAAAATCTCTTAAGAATATTGGATTATCTAAAAGACGAAAAAATGTATGTAAAATACATTCGTGATGAAGTGTTGGGATTGATGGCTCGCTAAAGACGTCTGACTGCGAATGTTTCAGGAGAATAATTATGACAGAACACATTACGAAGAGGCTCTCATTCCTTGACCGTTACCTGACTCTCTGGATTTTTATTGCCATGATCCTTGGTGTGGGGCTGGGGTATTATATGCCCTCTACCGCTTTGTTCTGGAACTCCTTCCAGAGAGGAACGACCAATGTTCCCATTGCGATAGGTCTTATTCTCATGATGTATCCGCCCCTGGCCAAGGTAAAGTACGAGGAACTGGGCGATGTATTCAAGAACTGGAGGATTCTGGGTCTCTCCCTGGTGCAGAACTGGATCATAGGGCCGGTCCTCATGTTCATTCTCGCCCTTGTTTTTCTCTCCGGATATCCGGAATACATGGTGGGGCTCATCATGATCGGACTGGCGAGATGCATAGCCATGGTCATAGTCTGGAACGATCTGGCGGAAGGGGATGCGGAATATGCCGCCGGCCTTGTGGCCTTCAACAGTATCTTCCAGGTGCTTTTCTTCAGTGTTTATGCCTGGTTTTTCATCACCGTACTGCCGCCGGTTTTTGGATTCCGGGGGAGCGTGGTTGACATCACCATCGGCCAGATTGCCTGGAGCGTTTTCATTTATCTGGGGATACCCTTCCTCGCCGGTATCATCACACGGATAATCCTCGTCAGCGTCAAAGGAAAGGATTGGTATCAGACGCGTTTTATACCTCGAATCAGCCCCATCACCCTGATTGCCCTGCTCTTTACCATCGTGGTGATGTTCAGCCTCAAGGGGGAATACATCGTGAAGATCCCCATGGATGTTGTGCGCATCGCCATTCCCCTCCTTGTCTACTTCGTGCTCATGTTTCTCATTACTTTCTGGATGTCCAAAAGATTCGGGGCCGATTATCCCAGGTCCGCCACGCTCTCCTTTACAGCCGCGAGCAACAATTTCGAGCTCGCCATTGCCGTGGCCGTGGCGGTGTTCGGAATCAATTCCGGAGCTGCATTCGCCGCCGTCATCGGCCCTCTTGTGGAGGTGCCCGTGCTCATTGCTCTTGTAAACGCAGCACTTTACTTCAGAAAGAGGTTTTTCGGAGAGGTTTAGGACCATACTTCAAGGTGTGGAATCCATGAAGGGCGTTTAATTTACCGGGTATTTACATTTTCTTGATATTTTCTTAATGAGGCGGAGGTTTCCTGATAAGGGATATGTCCCCCGGGAGTTTAATGATGGATAAACCGAGAGTCCTCTTTCTGTGCGTGCACAATTCCGCCCGAAGCCAGATGGCGGAGGCCTTCCTGGAAAAACACGGCGGCGGTCGGTACGAGGTGATGAGCGCCGGGCTTGAGCCGGGAACGCTCAACCCTCATGTCGTGGAGGTTATGCGGGAAATCGGCATAGATATCGCGGGCAACAGGACCAAGAGCGTTTTCGATTTCTACAAGCAGGGCCTTCTCTTTTCTTACGTGATTACCGTCTGCGATCCCGAGGCGGCGGAGCGTTGTCCTCTCTTTCCCGGGGTGACCCGGCGGCTGCACTGGCCCTTTGCGGACCCTTCCTCTTTTCAGGGGTCCCGGGAGGAGGTGCTCGCCCGCACCCGGGAGGGGAGGGATGCCATCGAAGAGCGCGTCAGGCAGTTTGCCGCCGATCCCGCTGCCGAACCGCAAGGGAGTTCTGCCCTCA
>CALCJG010000248.1 GCA_937967705.1 uncultured Spirochaetia bacterium | reverse complement strand
TCCTTCGAAGAGATCGCCGAGGTTCCCCCCGGAGCGGAGAAGGCCTACAGGCTCGTCTACAGGCTTTAGCAGCGCGTAATTTTTTGTTCAACGGGGGGTGATGATTCGCGCCGGGTTTTCCACGGACATCCGGGGAATCCGCCGTGCGGGGCAATCAGAGGGAGACCTTTCGCTTCGAGACATCACCGCCCCCTTCCGGGCGGGCCGCCGCAGAAAGGGAGGTCCTCTCCGCCTCGTGCAGGCGGTCGAGGGCGGCAAGATAGTAACTCTCCTCCAGCTCGAAACCAGCAAACCTCCTGCCAAGTTCCAGGGCCGCCACGCCGGTGGACCCCACCCCCATGAAGGGATCGAGCACCAGGTCCCCCGGGTCCGTGGCGATGCCTACGATATGCCTCAGTATCTTCACGGGCTTCTGGGTGGGATGCGCCGGGTTCTTGAGCCTCTCCCTCCCCATGCAAATGGGGGATTCGATGAAATTGTGCATCTCCCGCTGGGAGATGAAATTCCAGCGATGCCCCTTGTTCCAGAGGCAGACGATCAGCTCGCAGCTGTTGAGAAACCCGGCCCTGTAGATCTTGGGCACCGGATTGGTCTTGTGCCACACCATGAACTGGAAGGTGTCGAACTCCGGGTCGAAGGCATCAT
Organism: uncultured Spirochaetia bacterium; assembly: GCA_937967705.1. GTDB lineage: Bacteria > Spirochaetota > UBA4802 > UBA4802 > JAGODF01 > CALCJG01. The sequence continues at coordinate 15,499 of CALCJG010000248.1, read as the reverse complement.
GCCACCTCCCCAGGAGATTGTAGCTGGTGAAGGCGAAGATGTTGCCCGTGGGACGGAGCACACGTTTGAACTGAGCCACCCAGTCCGAGGGCTGAAAGACCTCGCGGTCCCACCCCGCAAGGTCGTTGTTGATGTCCCGGCGCCATTTCATCTGTATGTTGCCCGTGGAATAGGGGCTCAGATTATAGGGCGGGTCCGTGAGTATGCAGTCCACCGAATGGTCCGGGATCTCCCGGATGAGGGTAAAGGCATCCCCCCGCTGGACATCATACTGAAGACTTCGCTGGTCGTTCTTCTGGTTTTTTACAGGGATCATATCCCTATTGTCGGCACACCGTCCGCCCCGGTTGAGATAAAAGAGGAAAAAGGGTTGCTGGGGACGAGGGAGCGGATTAACTGGGACCGGAGATGATATAAAGGAGGAAATGTCATGCCCTCTGCCCTGGGACATCTGGCTGCGGGAGCCGCTGCTGGGTACAGCTATCCGGGCAGCAGGGGATTTCTCTACTGGTCCTGCATCCTGGGGCTTGCCCTCCTGCCCGATCTGGACGTCCTTGCGTTTACCCTGGGCATCCCCTACGCCCATCCCCTGGGACATCGAGGCTTCTCGCACTCCCTGATCTTCGCGGTCCTGGCCTCTTTTATCCTGTACCGATTCCTGATCAGCCTTCAGACGATGCCCGAAAGACGGCGTCTCTTCCTGGCATTGTTCCTCTCGGCCCTTACCCACCCCCTTCTGGATGCGCTTACCAGCGGCGGGCTGGGAGTGGCCCTATTCAGCCCCTTCAGCAATCAGCGCTATTTTCTCCCGTGGAGACCCATACAGGTCTCCCCCCTGGGGATTGAGGCGTTTTTCGGGGAATGGGGCCGCCGGGTCATATTCAGCGAGGCCCGCTGGATCTATCTTCCTGCGCTCCTCCTCATCGGAATACTGTTCCTGGCCCGGCGTATCAGAAAGGTTCTATCGCACGAAAAGAAAAAAGGAAAACATCATTTGTAGGTGTCCACCATCACCCAGCGCCCGTCAATGTAGGCAAAGATGGTGCGCCAGTTGTAGCAGGGAGGGTTCATGTATTTTTTCCCCAGTTCCTTGCATCCCATCGACTGCAGATGGGAATAGCTGTCCGGATTGACCTGAAGTTTGAAGGTAACCTCCTCCAGAACCGTTTTTTGCACCTCCGGCTTCTCGCATTCCGGATCGATCTTGTTCCGGGAGCGCCTTAGAGCCTCCCTTTTCTTGCGGGCCTGGACTCGGTCCCAATCCTTCCTGAGTATACCGCTGGTCTCCAGTTTCATCCGTACCGTGTCGCCCCGGTTGAGCATGTAAACCTTGATCTTCCCCGACCGCACATCCCTCTTGCCGCTGTACGCAGCCCTCTCCTTTTTCTCTACTTTCGGCAGATTCGCCCATCTCAGCTTCTGCCATTCCACGAGGTTGTCCCCCCACTCCTCGGTAAAGTTTTTCCACTCCCGTTCTCGGCCCTTGTACTCGTTTTCGTTCATCACCAGGAAAACCCTGTAGTCCCCACAGGGGATCAGCTTGACGTCCGGGATCTTTCCCTTCTCGTTGGTCACCCCCTTGAGCCGGTGTATCACACGCCCGCTGCCGTCCCTGGCCTCCAGGACGAAATAGATGCCGTCGGAGATCCCGAACCCGCCGAAACCGCTCACCATCTTCATGTTGATCTTCTCGGCGATGATGATCTCCCCGCTTTTCGTGGTGTAAGGGGGATTGTCCGATGCGGCGGTAAAATAGTACCGCGGAATTGTTTTGGGGCACAGGTTACGGTTGCGCGGACAGGAATAGCGCCACTCCATCTCCGCCTTTCCACCGTCGTTGATCCGCTTATGGGTCAGCACCTTCCGGTCCTTCTGCCCTCCGACCCCTACCTCCCATACGGTGAAGGTCACGTAGCGCACCGATTTTTTGGCCCGTACTGAAAGGATGATCTCCTGACCCGGTTCGGCCCGTTTGAGATTCCAGGAGGCGCCGCTGACGGCACCGCCCCCGATGAAGGAACTCTTGCAGGAGAGGGAAAAAATCCCGGCAAGGCAGAGTATCACAACGCTCAATTGTTTAAACAGTTTCATGAATATCTCCAATGACAATTTTTTATCTCTATTTCACAACCGGGAATTTCCAATCGGCGGAGAGATTGTCCCGGTCCACCGTGGGATGCTGCCGGTTGCCGCTGATCTTCGGGACGGTCTTGATGACGTATTCCTTCAGCTCCCGGAGTGAGACGAACCGGTCCCGGCTCCTGTCCGCCCGACCTTTCAGGGCGTTGATGATCTCCTCCGTAAAAAGGCCGTTCGCGTAACTGTCGCTCTCGTAGGAGAACTCGCCTCCCCGGGAAGAGGAGAGGACCACCGCCCCGGAGCGCCGTTGAAGATCGTTGTAGATGAACCGGTCCCGGTCCTCGGTTACCGCCCTCATACGCACCCCGCGCATCTCCCGTACTTTTATGCTCAGGGCACGGCTGGTCCGGGGTCTTACTCCCCGCAGGCCCTCTGCCGAAGCGATGATCCCGCTTTTTTCATCCTCCACCTCGCCGGACTCGCAGGTATCCATGAGGAAGAGTTTTTTCCGGGGCCTGATGCCCTGCAGCAGATCCTCGATCATGTCGAAGTCCGCGGCTGTTGCCGAAAGCCTCTTGATATCCGCATCGCTGGTCAGGTAGTAATAGGTTCGCGCGCTGTCGTTGTCGTGCAGGCCGTGCCCCGCGATGAAGAGGACCACCGTGTCGTCGACCCCCGCTCCGTCGAAAAGGCTTTTGGCTTTGCGTATCTTCTCCCGGGTCACCTCGCTGTCCACATAGGTTTTTACGATAATCCGGTTGTAGCGTTCTTCCATGCGGCTGAACAGCTCCGCCATATCCATGACATCCTTCCCGGCGTATTTGAGGTTCAGGGCGCTGTCCCGGTAACGCGACACGCCAAAGCCCAGGAAATAGAGATTTCCCTTCGCTTCCTTCTTATAATAGGCATAAGTCAATGCCCGAAGGGATTCCACGCCACGGTCGCTGACGCAGGTGACCTCGATCTTGTTCCTTCCGGCTGTCAGCTCAACCCTCTGCCCGGGGATATCCATCTCCTTCCCTGAAATTTTCCGGCCGCCGGAACCGAAGAGGGCCACATCGTTCACGTAGATGTTGTAGGATCTGAGAGAGCCGCCTCTCGCCCTGAGAGACAGGCGGAGATCGACAAACTTCCCCCCCCTGTCCCGAAAGTCTTGCTTCATCTCCATAATCCTCACCAGGGGAGCCCGTACGGTCCTGACCGCCGATTCCTCCGAAAGACCCCATTTCTTCAGCCTACGGAGATGCTGATGATACAGCCGGTCTATCTCCTCCGGGGCGTCCACGGACAATTCCCGAAGGATCAGATCGGGGCGATTGTTCCTCAGGGCAAACTGATCCACTCCCACGGCGTTTTTCGACTCTGTCATGGCCAGGAGCGAACCCCCGTACCGGGAACCGTCAAAATAGCCGCTGGGGGTATACATGATCCATTCCCTCCCGTCGGAGAGAAAGGCCAGGGTTTTTCCCGTAGACACGTTGATGACTCTCAGGGTCATGTCGTCACAGAGGGCGGCCAGATACTTCCCGTCGGGAGTGAAGGAGACCTTCTCCAGAAGGGCATCCAGGATTCTGGGAGCCCCCACAGGCCTCCCGTAGGAGGTCAGGTAATGCAGGTTCCTGCCGTTATAGGAGACGATGGAGCCCGAATCAGGACTGAAGATATTTTCAAGATGCTCCAGTTTCCGGATGAAGACCCCCTCCTCCGCATCCCAGAGGGTCGACTTGTAGGCTAAAACGCCCCCGTCATTTCGGTACAGGGTGAGTCGCAGGGTGATAAACTTCCCGTTGGGGCTGAAAACGAGGTCTCGCACCCTCATGCGTTTGGCACCCTCATAACGCGGCCCCTCAATGGTATGGAGAAGCCTCCCCGTATCATCCCATACCCGCACCACCGGATCAGCGGAAGCGGTAGCTATTCTCCTGCCATCGCCGCTGACGGCGAGGGCCTTGCGATCACCCGTTATGCGAAACTTTTTGACGACCCTGCCGGAGATGTCCGCCACGCTGACCTCATCCCCCCGGACTACCGTGATCCGATTCCCCCCGGCGTTCAGGTAAACCCTCCCTTCCAGAAGGAGATGACGGCTCTTTCCTGCGAGATCCCAGAAAACCAGCAAATCCCCCCTGCGCCCGGACCCGTGAAGGATAAGCCCCTTGCCGTCAGCGCTGAAGAAAAGACCCCCGGAGGGATAGAAGCCCTTTTTCCAGAGAGGGGGATAGGTCAGAATTTTCACAGGTTCACCCCGAGCGTTGTAGAGCCTGATCCCCTTCCGGGAGGTGCAGGCCAGGATGCTCCCTTCCGTATTCAACGCCGTTCTGTCGTAACCGTCGGAATCCTCCAGGGGAACAGCAAAGAGATGTTTCCCCCTGCTGAGGCTCCAGATATCCAAGTCCCTCTGCCCGACCTGGGCTATGACCCGCCCGTTACCGCTCAGGGAAAGGCAGCGCGGCCTGTTGCCGAAGGGTGGAGGGGAATAGCTGATGACACCGCCGCTCTGAATGTCCCGGGTCTCCAGGCGGGATATCCCCCCCTCGTGAATGACAAGGGCCAGGAATCCGCTGTGGGCACTGAAAGACAGATCGGATACGGAACCCCGAGCTTCCAGGGATTTTATCAATCCCAGTCCATGGCCGTCATAGCCATAGAGAGCAATCGTTCCCGAGGGTATCCGCACGGCGAAGAACCTGCCGTCCGGGCTGAAGCACGCCCTTTGAGGCAGATCTATGCCGGCTATTTCCGCCGGTAGCTTTATCCGGTTGATCCGAGCGCCGGTAATCGGGTCATACACCTCTATATAGGGGATTTGTGGAGGCAGGCTTTTTTTCCTCCCCTTCTTGTCACAGACATAACAGGGCCTGGCCGGTATGATATAGGCGGCCAGATGTTTCCCGAAGGGAATCAGGGGATTGCGGGTGACCAGTTTTCTCAGAAATTTTCCTTCGAAGTTCCAGAAGGCGGTGGCGGCCAGATCGGAGGTATAGAGTTCGCCGGCCAGGACTGTCCCCCCCTCCAGGGCATAGACGCGTACGAAGTTCATTTTCCCGTAATGGACCGTTTTCAGCAGTTTCCCCTGAAGGGAGAAAATCTTAATCTCCCTCTCCGTGGCTACGGCAATACGGTCTCCCGCACCGAAGGCCACCTCGCCGCTCAGTTCGAATGTGCGGTCCACCTCTTCTCGTATGGTTCCCAGAAGCTCCCCCCGAAGATTCCAGGCGGAGACCGTAAAGTGGGTATATCCCGCGGATACGCAGACAAATTTCTCCCCGTTGGGGCTGAAGGTGATATGTTTCAGCCGCGCATCAACCTTGACCGTCCGGATAAGGCGGCAGTCCCCCGTCCAGATCTTCACGATACTGTCGGCGGTTGATCCGGTAGCGATGAGGGAACCGTCGGGACTGAGAACCAGTTTGTCGATACGGGCGGTGTGTCCCTTCTGTATACCCATATCAAAGCCCGTTGTCTGAGCTGATTTACAGGCCCCCAGGAGGCATAATACGATCAAAAAGCATTGTGGGATATCCGTAGATTTCATATTTCCTTCCGCAACAATAAAAAAAGTTTCGAACTATCATTGGCATTTTATGCATTATGTCAAGTAAACTTGATAAAATTATCCCGACACCTCCTGATAAAAAAACTATGATTGACAAGAGACCTTCAAAACCTGTACAAAAGAAGGACCCTGTAATACAGGAGAGAAAAAAAGGAGGTATTCCCCATGATAGAATCTCTGAAAAAGGCCATGCTTACCGGTGTGGGTATTGCGGCCATGAGCAAGGATAAGATCGAGGAATGGGCCAAGAAGTTCGCGGAGGAGGCCAAACTGGCCGAGGAGGAAGGGAAGAAGTTCGTTCAGGATTTCGTGAAGCAGTCCGAGGAGACCAAGGTCAAACTGGAGGAGCAGGTCTCCGGGCTGGTGCAGAAGGCCCTGGGCAAGCTGGAAATTCCCAGCAAGACGGAAGTGGAGGACCTCAAGAAAAAGATCGCCGAACTGGAGGAGCAGCTGAGGAACCGGCAGGGCTGATTCCTTGATCCGGGGGATCGGCAGTATCGGGCGGGGTTACCGGCATATCAACCGTTACCGGGAGATACTCACCGTCCTGGTAAAACATGGCTTCGGGGATATGGTAGTCGCCGGTCGCTTGGATAAATACCTGGATATAGGACGTAAAATCCTCGACCGCCATGAGGGAGAGAGGGCCACCCTCACGCGCTGGGAAAGAATGCGCTGCGTTCTGGAAGAGCTGGGACCCGCCTTCATCAAATTCGGGCAGATTATGAGCAACCGGCCCGATCTCCTTCCCGCAGAGCTCATCACTGAATTGGAAAAGCTTCAGGACTCCGTGCCCCCCTTTTCCGCCGCCGAGGCGCGTCAGCTGATCAGGGAAGAACTGGGAGAACCGGTTGCAGAAATCTTTACCGGATTCGACGAGACGCCCCTGGCGACGGCCTCCATTGCCCAGGTACACCGTGCCGTGCTTGCGGAAGGGGACATCGTGGCCGTCAAGGTCCAACGCCCGGGCATCGGGCGCCTCATCGAGATCGACCTTGAAATCATGCTCAATCTGGCCCTCCTCGCGGAAAAGTACATCGAAGGGATGAACATACTCAATCCCGTGGGCATCGTCCAGGAGTTTGACCGCACTATCCGAAAGGAGATCGACTTCAACCTGGAGGCCGTACATATACAGCGTTTCCGGGAAAACTTCCTCCGGGACTCCACGGTCTACGTTCCCCAGGTCTACCGGGAACTCTCCGCCAGAAGGGTGCTCACCATGGAATATGTGGAGGGGACCAAGCTTTCCGGGATCATCAGAGAGGGCCCCGGGGAATGGGATACACGTCTCATAGCACGCAGGGGTTCGGAGATGGTGTTGAAACAGGTTTTCGAACACGGTTTCTTCCATGCCGACCCTCATCCGGGCAACATCCTGATCCTGGAGGAAAACGTCATCTGTTTCCTCGATTTCGGCATGATGGGAACCCTGCCCTCACGCTACCGGGAAACCCTCTCCTCCATGATTATCGGCACCGTGGAAAGAGACCCCCGGCGCATAGTGCGGGGCCTGCAGGTCCTGACCGAAGGAGGCCGAATTGAAAATTCCGAACAGTTGGAGGTACAGGTCTCGGAGCTCCTGGACCGCTACAGTTACCTGCCTCTTAAGAAACTCGACATGACCGGGATGCTCTCCGATCTCATCGGCACGGTCATCACCTTCCGGCTCCGCATATCCCCGGCTTTTTTCCTGCTTCTCAAAGCCCTGATCACCATGGAGGGGACCGCCCGAAAACTGGACCCGGATTTCAACATGGTGGAGTACATGGAGCCTTTTGCCCGCTCCCTTATAAGGGAACAGCTCAATCCCCTCCGCACCCTCAAGGACCTTTTCCTTTCGGCTGCCGATGCCGGGGCGTTGATCAAAGAATTCCCCGGAGATCTGCGAGAAATCCTTGACCAGATAAAGAAGGGCAGGATAAAGATCATCTTTGAACACAAGGGACTAGAGACGATGATACAACGGCATGACATCATCAGCAATCGGCTGGTCTTCGCCATCGTTCTGGCCGCGCTCATCATCGGATCCTCGCTGATCGTCCTCTCCGGGATACCCCCCAAATGGCAGGGGGTACCGGTTATCGGGATTGGAGGCTTCATCAGCGCGGGGCTTTTAGGGTTCGGACTTCTCATCTATATCATTACTAGGAGGAAACTGTGATCATGGGAAAAAGGGTGGTGTCCTTTCTCGTCTCGGGAAGGGGCTCAAACTTCAAGGCCGTAGCCGAAGAGATCAAAAAGGGCTCCCTCAACGCCCGGTTCGGGATTCTCATATCCGACAAGGCCGGTGTGGGGGCTTTCGATATAGCCCGGGACTACGGCATTACCGCCCACCATGTAGATCCAAAGAGCCACGGCAGCCGGGAGGAACATGAGCGGGAGATGATACGCCTGCTGAAAAAGGCCAAGACCGACCTTATCGTCGCAGCAGGATATATGAGGGTCCTTACACCTCTTTTTGTCCGGGAGTACCGGCATCGGATCATCAACATCCACCCCGCCCTCCTGCCGTCCTTTCCCGGCGTGCATGCCCAGAAACAGGCCTTCGATTACGGAGTCAAGATAGCCGGCTGCACCTCCCATTTCATCGACGAGGGTACGGATACCGGTCCCATCATACTCCAGGCCGCTGTTCCGGTCCTGCCGGAGGACACGGAGGATACCCTGGCTGCCCGAATTCTCAGAGAAGAACATCTGATACTCCCGGAATCCGTGCGTCTCTTCTGCAGCGACCGGTTAAAAGTCCAGGGAAGGAAGGTTTTAATCAAGAAATAGGCCTTATCCGGGGTCTTTCCAGGAAAAAAACCAAATAGTGCTTGATTTTTTACTGATCATTAAATAATCACCACACAGAATCATCATAAATGCGATGATCCTTTATTGCTGGAGGGGAAGGAATGGATTTTATCTATATTATCATCGTCTTTGTTGTCTATTTGATTGTTCTGCTGGGTGTCAATTACTACATCAACCTGTTTTCCGAAAAAGAGGAGTACACCAAGGAGGAATTGAAAAATATTTTACCCTATTTTTCCATTCTGATGGAAAAGATCAACTCGAAGCATGCACTTCCCCAGGTCCTTCTTGCCTTCATCCTATCATCATTTATAGCGGGACTTATCCCTTTCGTCGGAAGCCACTGGTTTATACAATCCGCCATACTCTTCGGCATAATCCTTTTCTTTCTTCCCATAGTTAAAAGTTATTTTGAGAACCAGAAAGTCACCTCCTCCGACAGGATATCCGACAGTTTCATCAATGTATTCACCGGTGTTAGTGAGATCATCATCCTCGGTTTCGGCCTGGGATATGCCAGTTCCTTTATGTTCGTCTGGGTAACCGATCGCGAACTGTCTTTTATGTGGTTCATGCTCAACCTGATAGCCTTTACCTTTCTTCTGGAGTACACCATTCAGAAGATTATCAAAGAATAGCTTCACAGAGCCGGAATAATCACTAAAAATAGAATATTTTTAGAGTTCATTCTATTAAATATAGTCACTATAAGGCTTTATTGTATTAAAATAACTCCTATCTTTCGACCAAAAAATTAAAATTTTCGGTTGACTTTGGCTTTGTTAATTATTAATATATTTCAGTTACTTAGATTATTAAGTAATACATATTAAAAGGGCTTTAAAAAAAGCCCTTTTAATTAGATTTATAGTTTTTACATTTAAACAGGAGGATTTTGTATGAAGAAAATTTTCTCTTTAATTCTGGTGCTGATGGTTGCCGTTTCTTTCACTGCCTGCGTGAAAAGCATGGGTGGAGAAATCAAAGGAGACGCTTTTGTTACTGAAGGTTGGGTAAGTCCTGATATTTTCCGTGTAACTGCAACTGGCGTTCCGAAACCCGGCTTAACCAATAAAGTCCAGAGAAGGGGAACTGCTAAAGAAGCCGCTCTTATCATGGCCCAGAAGAGAATCATCGAGAAATTTGTTGGTGCCAGACTTGAGGGCGCTGCTGGTGCTGCTGATTATGCTTCCACCGGCGTTGCCGTTGCGAAGGAATTCGGCGGAACTGTTAAAGGCGGAACCATTGTAAGATCCATATACGATAAAGACGACAACTGTGAAATCGTATACCAGATTGAAAGAAAGGGTCTCAAGTCCAGCGTAGAGGGCGGAGCAACCAAATAGTTTTTATTCCAAGAAAGCTCAAAAAGGCCGTGGATCATTTCACGGCCTTTTTTTATTCCCTCATTAGAGTCGATGAATAAAAAAAGGGATGCTTTTCAGCACCCCTTTTGGTATAATTGCAATACCGGCAGCGTCCTACTCTCCCACACAGTTACCCATGCAGTACCATCGGCGATGAGAGTCTTAACTTCTGTGTTCGGAATGGGAACAGGTGTTGCCCTCTCTCTATAACCACCGGATGTATGCATTAAAAATTATTACCAGCTTTTGTCAATAATAATTATTGTATTTTTTTAAAAAAATAATAGAAAAATAAATATCCCTTTCCCATTCTCTATCCATACTTATTTTGAAAACACTTAGTTTATCAGAGAATAAATTGAAGCGGTTGGCAACCTACATAATTGTACTGACTTTTATATCCGCCACGGCAACCCTTGCAGGCTGTTCAAAAAAATATGGAATTGAGCGGGACATCAAACCCCTGGAACGCCTGGATGTGGATATAAAAAAAGGGGGATGCGGTCTTATCCGAACTCGGAACCTGGACCTGGCAACCCAACTTCTGGGCATTAAGGAGTGGGAAAAGTTATTAAAGGATAAATACTTTCTAAGGCGCAAAACCTCTGTGAGAGATCATCGTCTCCCTCGGCTTTATTTCTTTTATATATATACCGCCAATATGGGCAAAACCCCTGTGGTCATCGACAAGATCACCCTCAAATACGGCGACCGGGAGATCCCCTGCCTCTCCCCGGAGGAGATAAAGAAAAAACTGCATTCCCCCTCCTATTCCCTCATTAATTTTTCAGAACTCCTGAACACCAGAACGGTCTTTACGGAAAAATACTGTTTCCACGAGATCGACTTTAAAAATCAAACAGTCAACACGGGATTTCCCTTTCTCATGCCCGGTGACAAGCAGATACGGTTTGCTGTTTTCGACTGGATCCCTGTGGAATTTAGGGAATTCAAGCTAATTTTTATATTGGATACATTACCCGGGACGACAAAAAAAATAATTGATGTTGATTTTCAAAGGATTGAGCATAGGACCAAGGGCAAGCACTTTGTCAAGCCCAAGGAAAAGAAGAGAAGGAAGGGAGTGGATACCGATGAAGATTGACCAAAAGCTGATAAATCGAGTTGCCGAATTGTCCAGACTCGAACTGAGCCAGGAAGAAATGGAGGAATACTCCCGACAGCTCTCCGACATAATTAATTACGTGGAAAAAATTAAGGAAATGGACACTGATTCCGTGGAACCCACCGACCACATCGTGGAATTGAAAAATGTGGTTCGCGAGGACAGGGTCCGGGAATCTCTGCCGCTGAAGGATATCGCCGAGATGGCGCCCAGTTTTGCAGACAATCACTTCATAGTCCCTAGGATCATCGACGGACAGGAATGACACGTCTCTTTATCGGCCTGCCCCTAAACTCCTCACTTGCGGGAAATCTCTCGGAAGTACAGGATTTTCTCACCCGTAACAGTTTTCTTATTAAAACCGTACAGCCGGAAAATTATCATCTGACCATAAAATTTCTGGGTGAATGCGAGGGGGGTCTGGCCCGGGATGTGGAAAAAGGCTTTGAGGCCCTTTCCCTGAAACCCGGGGATCTCTCCTACGCTCTTACAGGTCTGGGTTCCTTTCCTGATCTCAAACGCGCCACGGTTCTCTGGTGCGGCCTGGAAACGGATATGCAAAGATTGCAGTCCCTTCATGGAGACATTGAAAAATTTGCCGCATCCCTCGGATTCCCGCGGGAGAAGAAACTCCTTGTCCCTCATCTGACTCTCGGGAGGGTAAGAAAGGGAAGGAAGCTTACCGGGGAAATTATCAGCTTTTTCGAGAAAAACCGTAACAGCCGTTTCGGGGAATCCAGTTTTGACAAAATGATCCTCTATGCATCCCGGCTGACTCCCGGAGGGCCGGTTTATCAGCCGCTGAAAACTCTGCATCTCAGCTGATTCCTTGAAACCATCCCAGACCCGATTCCCGCTCCGTGCGGTTCATCAGGCCTTGAAACAGCGTTCCCCTTCTGCCGCATATCACCGCCTGCTTCCTGGCCCTGGTGAGGGCCGTGTAGAGCAATTCGCGCTTCATAAGGGGATGCTGTTCCTCTGCGGGGAGAAGAATCAAGACATGCCCGTACTCCGACCCCTGGCTTTTGTGTACCGTCATGGCAAAGGCCCTTTCGTAACGGGGCAACCGATCGACGGCAAAGCCGGCATATCCCTCACCGGAGGGGAAAAAAGCCCGGTAAGTACTGGAATCATCCTTCAGAATGACCCCCAGATCGCCGTTGAAGAGATTGTTCCGGTAATCGTTTCGGGTGATCATGACTGGCTCCCCCGGAAACAGGTCCGAATCCTCGCGGAACATTGCATCCCTCATCCTGATACGTTCAGCAAGGTAAGCATTGACTCCCTCGGCTCCTCCCGCACCTCGCTTGAGCACCGTGAGAATACGGCTGTTCTGAAGATAGAGGAAGATATCCTTCAATAGATCGTTCCATCCCCCCTCCTGATCCGCGGAAAAAGACCTTGAACGGACCTCCCGGACAAGCTCCCAATAGCTTCTTCCCCCTTTTCCCTCAGTGGGATGAACATTCATCATTTCCTCTGCCCAAACATCCAGAAACCGGCGTACCCCATCCCTGTACTCCTTCCCTTCCTCAGGATACATTTCGGCAAAAAAGCATCCGATCCTTCGGGTTCCGTCTCCCACGGACACGGAAAACTCTTTTAAATCCAGAGGAGTGAGTTTTTGGATGATCTGAGTGACGGACGTATCGAGACGGTCTTCCGGTATGTTCCTTAAGGCGTTGATGGAATCGGCGGTTTCCAGTATCTGCACCGTGGAGCGGTAACTCCTGGCCAGCAGCACGACTCGGTCAGTAAAGGGGTACGCAGGATCACCCTCCTCCAGTTCAAGCCTGGGTATGACCGCCCCGGCGAGTTTTATGAGGGATGGGCTGTAGAGGGGCCTGTCATCCCGGGGCATCATGTCCGCCAGAACGGCTCCCGCCTCGACAGAGGGCAGCTGATTCCTGTCTCCCAGAAGTATGACCCGGGAGTTCGGCCCCACCGCACTCAGGAGGCGCGACATCATGATCACATCCACCATAGATACCTCATCGATAATGAGAACCCCGGCTGGCAGCGGATTGAGGGGACCGTACAGGAAGCTGTTTCTCCCGGGGCTGTAGCCCAAGAGCCTGTGCAGTGTCGCACCGGGCACCTCCGTCTCATCGAGCATCGCCAGAAGGGTTTGGTCAATCGTATCGCGCCTTTCAAGAGATCTGAGGCCGGCAAGCACCGATTCCACAAGGCGCCGTGCCGCGCGTCCGGTCGGGGCTGCTAGGCGAATCCCCTCCAGGGCTACCGTCCCCTCTCTCCGGGCGATGCAGCGGAGCAGATTGACCACCAGGGAAGTTTTTCCGGTACCCGGCCCCCCTGATATGATGCAAAAATCCGATGTAAGCCCCAGCAGCAGGGCCATTTTCTGATGATCATCGGGCAGAAGGGGAGATCCGGCGGGATCCCTGAGGGGATTCTTTTCCAGCACATCCCCCAGCAGTTTCCCGGCGTCCTCAGGTGAAAGCTGCGTCCTTCTCCTCGGCTTGTTCAACAGCCTGTTCAAATCCTCCCGCAGGAGAGCCTCATGACGGTAATAGAGTTGGAAATAGAGTCGTTCACCGTTCTTATCCCGCACATAGATCAGCGGCAGAAAGGCTTCTGGGTCATCCGCTATCAGGGGGGAGAAGTGACGCTCATGCAATTTATCCCTGATACGGACCGCAGTTTCCGAAGCATTTGGCAGATTGTACTGTTCCATCCTGTGCACCATCGCCGGTAACGAGCAGTTCATGCAGAGGCTCCCCTCCTTAAGCGACGAGGTGATGCCTATCAGCAGCAGGTGAAGAAGACCGAGGTCTTCTTCAGAAATCCGGCCGCATCCGGAAATCTGGACCAGATCCCTGATGGTCAGGCAATCCAGAAGCGTTATATCGAGGCTCTCCCATATATTTTCATAGAGAGACCGGATAATTCCGTCAGACGGAATCACCCCTGAACGTTCCAGAGCCTGCAAGGTCAACAATTCCGGCAAGGCACTCCTCCCCGCGAAGCAGAAAAAAACCGGCAATAATAGGTTGACGGGAACCTCATCGATCCTCTATTATTGTCCTGCTGATTTAAATACTGCTTCTCCCGTTCCGCGGGTTTCATCATGCAGCACCTAAGATCAGCCTTCTGTATTGTTTTACATAGTAAAATCAAATAAACCCTGACAAGGGCATTATTACAATCAATTTTACATGAATGGTCCTTTTTCGTGGCAAGTACAGGGTTTCTCCATGCCTGTTGAAAGAAGCTGTAAGATCATTAAATCGGAGGTTCCCATGAAACTCTCTAAACTAGTCCCTTTCCTTCTCATCCCCCTCCTCATGCTGAGCTGCAAGAAAGAGGCGCCGGTCAACCTTGATATCAAAGTCCAGTTCCTGACAGGGGATGTAAAGATCATAACAGACGGCAGGGAGAAAATCCCGTCCCTGGGAGATGTCATCAGGCTCAAGGATGTCATCGTCACGGGAAAGGCCTCGGTGTTGGATATGCTCTACGGCAATTACGGGATCATCCGGGTTTACGCCGATTCCCGGCTTTCCCTGGAATCCCTCATGAAGGAGGAATCGGGGGACACGAGGATCAACATGGATCAGGGAAAGATCTTCGTCACCCTGTCCCGCATCCTCAAGGCGCGGAAATTTCAGATAAAGACCCCTACTCAGGTGATCGCCGTGAGGGGAACCACCTTCCGGGTTACCGCATCGAAGAATTATGCCCGGCTGGATGTTTTAAAAGGTACCGTAGCCGTCAATCCAGTCAAGGGAGGCATAGCGGTGGAGGAGATCGAGCAGAAGGTTTCCATGAACCAGTACGTCGTTCTGGACACGAAGACCGCCGAGAAGGCCGCCGAGAAAAAGACCCCCATCGTGGTGGCGGTTCTGAAGGCGGAAGAGATCAAAGCCATAAAGGAAGAAATCAAGGACATCAAGCCTGAAATTATAGAGAAGCTAAATGAGGAATCCAAGTCGGAACTGCGCAACGATGTGCTGGAAACCAATCAGTCAGCCGTCGAGCAGAAGGATGATTCGAAGGAAAAGGAGGCAAAACAGCGAGAGCTGGCCCTGAAGAAAAAGGCGGAAAAGGAGCGTACCGAAAAAGAACGGCTCGAGAAGGAACGCAGGGATAAAGAGGAAAAGGAAAGGCTGGCCAGGGAAGAAGCTGAGCGGATAAAGAAGGAAAAGGAAAGACTGGAAAAGGCTAAAAAGAAAGAAGAAGAGAAGAGACCGGGTAACGTACCCAGCCTCTGATCCCTCTTAGCGGAACAGTTTCTCCAGGTAAGCGTAAAGATACCAGCACAGCCCCGAGAAGAGGGCTGTGCAGGGAATGGTGAGCAACCAGGTCCACATGATGCGGTAAGCCATCCCCCAGCGAATGTCGGAAAAACCTGTTGTGGCGCCCACGCCGATGATGGAGCCTGTGATGGTATGGGTTGTCGAAACGGGAACGCCCAGCACGGACGAGAAGAGTATGGATGTGGCCGCAGCCGTCTCGGCGCCGACTCCATGGACCGGCTTGAGCTTGGTCATGCGCATGCCCAGAGTTTCGATCACCTTCCATCCCCCCATCACCGTTCCCAGCGATATTGCC
>CALCJG010000247.1 GCA_937967705.1 uncultured Spirochaetia bacterium | reverse complement strand
GCGGTAAGGTCCCGGTTCTTTTCCAGGCAGGCGTTCCAGTTGCCGGGTATCTCCCGGCTGATATGACCGCGGTCGTCAAATCCGGGGGCGGCGTATTCGGGAGAATCGGCGCAGAGGATCTTCCAGGGACCGCGGAGGTTCAGGGAAAAGGGACGGGCCTCAGTCGCGGGGGCGCAGCCGCTGAGGAGGAAGGCGAGGGAGAGGATCGCCAGGAGCATCCTTCCGAATTTTCGTTCAGGCCCTTTCATGGGGGGAAGTTAACAACGGCTTTCCATCCCCTGTCAAGAGAAAATAGGGGGGAGCGGCCGGACGACGCAGGGATAACCGGATTATCGCTTGCAGTATTTCCCGAATTGATTGATTTTGACCCATTCGAAGGATTTTCGCGGGCGGCTTACTGCTAGGCATGGGCCGTTACGGATTAGGGCGGAAAAGCTCGATCCTCTCCCCGGGGCCGGGGAACAGGTCAACCCCTCTGGTGGGGGATTGTATCCGCCATGAATGCCGTATACCGCAATATTATTAGGGAGATAGGATGTGATGAAAAAAATCAGCACCCTTGTAGTCATTTTTTGTGTTTTGGCTTTCGTCTTTGGCTGTTCCCAATCCGAATGCAGACTCCCCTCTGAAACGAAACTCTTTCTCGTCGGGGTGGGCCCGTGCGGACCCGATCTCGCTTCCGTGCGCGCCGTCAACGTCATCAAGGCCGCGGACGTGATCGTCTGCTACCCGTGGATCAAGGAGAAATTCCAGGGGCTGATCGGTTCCAAAAAAATCATCATCCCCGGATTCGGTCTCAGCCATTATTACGGGAAGAAGGAGAAGGAGGCGAAGGGGGCCAAAGCGATGGATATTCTGAAGAGGCGCGACGCCCTGGTGAAGGAGATCCGGGGTCTTCTGGCCGGGGGGAAGACGGTGGCGGTGCTCACCACCGGCGATCCGCTCATCTACGATCCCTGGGCCTGGATGCTGGAGGAGTTCGAGGACGTAAAACCCTATGTGGTGCCCGGTATCAGCTCCTTCAACGCCGCCCACGCCGCTTTGAGGAAATCCCCAACCCTGTGCCCTCATTCCAATGCCGTGATTTTAAAGGCGACGGAGCATGAGAAATGCGTCAACCAGGGGGAGGACACCATCGAGCGGCTGGCCAAAATAAAGGCCTCCCTGGTGCTCTATGCCGCCAATGACGATTTTGCCAAATACATCGGGGAGCTCAAGAAGGGATACCCCGCCGAAACCCCTGTGGCGGTCGTGGCCTTTTCCGGATGTGCAGAAACCGAAAAGGTGTATACCGGTACGCTGAAGGATATCGTGGAGAAGCTGAAAGGAGTCAAGCTCCCGACACACGAATATGTGATCTATGTGGGGGAGTTCATTAATTACAGGTTGAAGTAGGGTCAGACGACCCCCTCTCCGGCCCTCCCCCTTCGCAAGGGGGAGGGGGCGATTTGTAGACTTTCCGCCGATACAGTGCACGGTTTGCTGGCTCTCCATCTTGGTCGCTGTGTGGGGGAAAGAAACGATTATCCTGTAACCTCTGCTCTGGGAACTTTTTAGCCCCTGCATGGGGTGCGGTCGGCCGGTAGGAGCGCCGCCGCCTGCGGGACTCGGAGAAGGCGGGGGCTTATCTTCCCCTGACGGGGGCTGGGGATTTGTTTCTGGGGAGGAACTTACCCTGTAGGAAGGGTGCAGGGCGGCACCCTTCCTGCACCTTCCCGCGCCCTCCTCAGTCGCCGGAGGGGCTGGCGCCCATAACTCAGCTCGTCCGCTGCGCGGAGCTCGCCTCGGACAGATGGGCGGTTTGTATCCGCCTTCGGCGGATGGTTTAAGGGTCGGGTTGCAAAGTGAAAACATTGTGATCCCCCTTTTTATATGTTTGGAAGGGGGGGGAAGTCCGGAAGGCATCTTCAGCCGAGTCATACTTCTAAAAAAGTCGTTCTGCGCGGTCCTTTTTTTACAGGGAAAGGACAGGGAGTTCTTTGATAGTCAATATTTTCAGTCGGATATCTGGTTTATTCGAACTTTATGAGCGTTCCGGATATTTCCGACAAGATGTTCTCAGCCTTATTGATGGAATCCTCGGCGTCCTCCGGTCCGATGGTGTCAAAATCTCCGTAATCGACGTCTGTCCTGCGGGAAAGCAATACCTTGAAATCCTTGATTACGGAAAGGGGTATTAATTTTGTTTTAATAAAACGAAGGCTCACCATCGTTATAATGCCATCATGGGATTCCGGATTGACCCCGTCAAGAATAAGCAATGCCCTGACTGCATTGAGCGCTGAATAGTAGCTTCTGTTTACAGAGGTGCGAAATCTTTTTCCCTCATGATTTGCCCGGGCATCTTCAAGAAATTCCCTGGCCTTGTTCATCCTGATCGCACTGAGGTCTTTTTTTTCCTGAGGGCTCAGGGTCATAACTCTATACCTTCATTCATAATATTCTGGAAAAAGGGGCTGTGGTACTGTTTCTCGCTATCAAAGGACTTACGGTCTTTTATTACCGGAGAGAAGGAGCATCCTTCACTGAGTTCAATATCCACAATTATATCTATGATCCGGTCCTCTTTTTCAGGGGTTCGATTGTCGATGATAACCAGCAAATCGAAATCAGAATATGTATCATTGTCACCCCGCACACGGGAACCAAAGGCGAAAAGCCTGACTTCATCGGCGAAATGGCTGTGTATTTCCGCTGAAATTTTCTGCAGGGCCCTTTTTTCGAAACTTCTCATCAACCTTATCTTCTTCTATTGATTGATTCTTTTAATTAAGAAGTACTTATGTTTGCATTAAAAGTCAAGGAAAATAGAGAACACAACGGGTCTCATCCCAGGATGATGAGACATCATCGATCTGTGATCGCCGGCAGGAGCGCCGCCGCCTGCGGGACTCGGAGAAGGCGGGGGCTTATCTTCCCCTGCCGGGGGGATTTGTTCCTGGGGAGGAACTTACCCTGCAGGAAGGGTGCAGGGCGGCACC
>CALCJG010000246.1 GCA_937967705.1 uncultured Spirochaetia bacterium | reverse complement strand
TAAAGGGACTTGCCCCTGCGGTGATAGCCCTTGCGGACATAATGTGCGATGATCAGATCCAGGCTGTTACGTTGCAGATAACGTTTAACGGCTTCGTTCCCCAGGGCCTTCCCTGGATCTATCCGGTCATGGGAGATGTAGACCCTGCTAAAATCCCCGGAGCCCGGAACGGTCTGCAGGTCGATCTCGATCCCGTCGGCGCCGTAGCGTCCGAAACTAAGATCCATGAGATCACAGATATCCCGAACCTTTTCCTTCGCGGAAAACTCCGGGCAGTTGAGATTCTTGGGATACTCCTGATAGCTGCCGGCACGATGGAGGATCAGTTCCGCCCGGCCCCGATAGTCGAGAAACACGCCGGCCGCCTTTCGGAACCGCTCCATCTCCGAAAACACCCGGTCCCCCGCGGGGATGGCCCCGTTACCTCCGCACCCCGGCATCATAAGGACCAGCCCCAGGAGGCCGGCAGCCGGAAGCAGGGGGAAAACCCCGGTCCGCATGTTCCGCAACCCTCGCCAAGGTTTCAATCTTTTAAACATCACCCTGCTCCTCCCTTTCCCGCTTTTTCCGTCTCAAGCGCCGGAGGAAGCAGGAAATCCCTCATTCCGTAAAAATGCAAACAAAAAACGGCTGTTCGCTTTTCGTGCTTTCTGGAAAAAGGCCTCGGGGGGTGCTATGCTCCTTTTATACGAAAAGGAGAAACGGCGTGAATCCCCAACAACAGATTAACACTCCCCCCCTCCCCCCCATAGATCTCTGGAAGCCGGCCAAACGGGACCAGGCGCTCTTCGGGATGGGATGATTCTGGGGACCTGACGCCCGGTTCGGGCTTCTGGAAGGGGTACTCAGCACCCGGGCAGGCTATGCCGGGGGGACAAAAGATCATCCCACCTATCATGACCTGGGAGATCATACGGAAACGGTTCTGATAGAGTACGACCCCGGGCTGATCTCCTTCGAACAGCTGCTGAATCTTTTCTGGAACGGTCACGCCCCCGGGTTCAGGCCCTGGAAAAGACAATACCAATCTCTGCTCTTTTACTTCAATGATGAGCAGAAACGGCAGGCCCTTGCGAGCCGGGAGAGATTCGCGAAGCAAACAGGCACCCCTCTCTTCACGGAGATCCTGCCGGCGGGACGCTTTTACACGGCGGAGGAGTATCACCAGAAATACTATCTCAAACGGTACAGGGATCTCCTCAGGGAATTCCTGAATATATACCCCTCCCCGGAAGGGCTGCTTTCCTCCACCGCCGCAGCCCGGGTCAACGGCTATGCCGGAGGGTACGGGACTTATGACACCCTGCAGGGAGAGATGGAAACCCTGGGGCTCTCGGCCCATGCGCAGCGTATTCTAAACGGGATCGTTATGGGCGAGTACTGATCGTCACTGACCAGGGTCATCTGCCCGTAAAACTTCTTTTCAGCGGTCATGTTTCAGAATGGAATCGATGAGGTTCTGTTTGGAGAAGTGCCCGCCGGTCATGTAGTACATCCGGTCTTCCCCCCCCAGCAAAGCCTTCCGAATCCCGGCAGGGCTTTTTCCCGCCTCCCGGAGCCTGGGAACCTTCTCCGCGATCTCCTCCATGAAGGCGATTTTCTTTTCCAGCGCCGCGCCACCCTCCTCCACCACCCCCTTGAGGGAGCAGAAGAGGACGGAGGGCCTGAGCTCCCTGAGCCGTTTGAGGGAATCCAGCAGGGGGTGGAAATCCTCGTCCTGCCGCAGATAGATGTTGCGCGTACCGCAGAACATGTCCCCGGTAAAAAGCCATCGCCGCTCAGCTTCGAAAAAGCAGACGTGATCCTCGCTGTGGCCGGACACGGGGAGAACCTCCAGGCAATATTCCCCGGCCTCCACCCGGTCCCCCAGGGCCTCCCCGCCGGAGGGCCGGGGCCAGTCCCAGACGACCCGCTGATAGAGGCGCAGGTTGATCCGCCGGGGGTTCTCCAGATAGGGAAGAGCCCGGGAGGGAGCGAGGATGCGCGCTCCCCTCTCCGAGAGGAGACGGTTGTTGCCTATATGATCCTCGTGATGATGGGTGTTGAGCACCAGCGAAGGGCATCTCCCCTCCAGGGCACGGGCAAATTCTTTGCCGGCCCAGGCCGTTCCTGTATCGATCAGGACCTCTCCCAGAAGGAAGCTGTGCACCACATAGGGGACAACAGGTCCCAGGGTCCTCCCCATGCGGAAGACGGCCACACCGTCGAAGCGATACTCTTTCAGCATGTCCCCTTCCTCCCGGCCAGCCAGTCTCTCACCGCCAGCCCTGTCCCGAAGGGCCAGGCCTTCAGCCTGTCGAAGGGAACCTCCCGGACCTCCGCCAGTTCCTCATTGAGGGTGATCTCCCCTTCGGCTTTCACATGATAGGCCACAATGAGCTGATTGGCCTGGGTAAAGCCATAGACTCCGATCATCCCCTCAATGGTGCCGTCGAGATTCAGCTCCTCCCGGACCTCCCTCAGTACGCCCTCCTCGGGGCTCTCGTCCTTTTCCAGAAACCCGGTGATGAGGGCAAAGACCTTTTCCGGCCAGGCCCGGTTGCGCGCCAGCAGGATTTTACCCCGGTACTCCACCAGCGCCGCCACCACCGGCAGAGGGTTGTCCCAGAAGACATATCCGCATTCCGGCGAGGAACACAAGAGACGCTCCCTTCCCTCCCGGGTTCCCTTCTCCAGGGGTTTTCCGCACCGGGGGCAGAACTTATAATCCGCCATGGCAAGACCTCCCTTTATCCGTCATGATGTTTCCTCTCAGGAGCATCCTGCCTGTCGAGCTCATCAAGGTACTCCCCGAGCCATTTGAGCCGGGTCTGCTGGCTCATGATGCCGTACTCCACGATCTTCACGTGCAGGGATGAGACGCCCCTCCCCCGCATGTCGTCCCGGGCGGCTTTGAGATCCCCTATTGTCGCCTTTACCGTTTCCATCTGCCGCTTCACCTTTTCCCGGGCGGTCTCATCATCCAGATACTGCAAAAAGATGCATCTCAGGAAGAAGGCGTCCCTGCGGAAGAAATCGTAACGGTACGAATGCTCCTCACCGTCACTGGCCTCCAGCCATTGCAGAAACTCCTCACGCCCTGCAGGGGTGATATGGTAGACATGACGGTTGGGGGCGCCCTCCCGGAATTCGACAATCTTTTCGATGGCGCCCTCCCGCTCCATCTTTTTTAAAAGGGGGTAGAGCTGACCGTGATTGATGCCGAACTCTCCAAAGATCTTTTTGAAGTGCCCCGATTTGAGCTGATACCCGTAGACCGGCCTTTCCATAAGGCTTCCCAGAATCATGTGCCGCAGAGACATGGTTACTCCTGATATAGGTTACTTTTAACCTAAAATACGGATTGCGGACTCCTCCGTCAACTTTTTTTCCATGACAGAAACAGGAGTAATCATACCCGCCCGGAGGCTTATGGCGACAGCAGTAAACAAACTTTATCAAAAGGGCAGCCCCAATAACCCTTTAAAAGGGTTAAACGGTAGTGCTGACGGGATGTCGTTCACGATTGAAAGGAAAACGGAGTGGATTTCCTGCTGCCAGAAGAAATTTTTCGGGTCCTCCATCCTGGCGCAGCCTGAGGCGGGATTTCCGCCCCCGGGCAAGAGGGCCCTGATCAATCATTTTTCAGCATATCAGCAGCATAAAAATGTTTAAATTTTTCTGTTTTTTTATCACAAAAGCCTTCTGTCGAGGTACTTTTTGCAGGGAAGGAATGGTAACTTGATACATAAGACTAACCTGTACATTAATTCTATTCCCAGTCTTCCATCTTTAGGTCCTTTATTCGTGAAAACTCATTTATATTGTGCGTTATCAGTATTAGATTATGTACAATCGCTATGGAAGCGATTTGCATATCGTAGGGACCGATAGCAGAGCCAGCCTTCTCAAGTTCTGCTCTGATTTTCCCGTACATATCGGCAGCTTCATCATCGAAAACGAGACTGGTGAACTTATCAAAGAACACGTTCAGTTTTTTGAGCACCTTATCCGTTACATTGCTCTTATATGCGCCAGTAAGCAGTTCCGATTTCACCACAGAGCAAAGCGTAATGTCATCGGGCATGTGCTTTTTAAGGTTCTCAACAATTCTTACAGAGTCTGCGTTCAGGTACTTGATGCAGACATTAGTATCCAAAAGGTATTTCATGCCAAATTGTCTCTCTGAGGATATAAACCCTGATCGAGGCGTTCCAGCCGGTACTCACGGAAGGCACCATAGGTCTCATCGAAGAAATTTCCCCAGGGAATATTCTTTCCGGATGACTCAATGATTACCACGACCTCAACGTCGGTCTCCCTTTCGTTAAAGGGAATACTAATATTCAGGATGCCATCCTTGCCTATATGTTTTTTCATTGATATTGTCTTCACCTTGATCCTCCGCGGTCAGCTGTGCGTTGACGGTTATGAATATATAGTATAGTAGTAAATGCAATTTTTGTCAATTTCAATTGTCTAAATTTCAAGACACCCTGAAAAGGGGGTTTTTTGCCTCAGAGGGTCAACTTTGAGAGTGGTGTACTTCTCATAAGGGCATTCTGTCGAGTTACCTTTTTGCAGGGAAGGGATGGTAAATTCCTAGATGTAAAAAAATATTGATAATTATAAAGAAATAGGAGATAATGAGGGCGAGTCAAAGAACACTGCTCCTAATACTTTATGACCAATACGTTGCTTCGCTCCTTGGCCCCGGGGCTTGCCCCCCTACGCCACATTCGCCCCTGTCGGGGCGAATGTCGGTTATGAAGATAACGTTGCGCGAAAGCGGTGCGCTTGACTGGTTCGAATCTATTGCTATGAATCGGGCGTCCTGCCCGCTTTTCTGTAATATAAATTTTGAGTAACTATTTTTTCCATTCACACACGGCATTAATAGACAGAGTGCCTTTTAGTTGTGCGTTACCCCTGTCGTCACGACCTTTTCCATCAATACGGACTTTGAGACTGGAAAAAGGTGTTTTCCCAATACTTAAGCTGTCCTGGAAGTCTATCCAACCATGATTTTCCCCTGTAATGGTTTTTGTTACATCCATGGTCTTCATTGTTGGCTTTCTAAAACCTTTATCACACCAATCCTGGGATCCAGGATAAGTTACAAATTCAAATCCTTTAGGAGCCATAATCGTTACTTTTTCACTTTTTTCTAAAAAGGTATAGTCTTTTGTTCCTTCCCTGATCTGAACAATAACGTTCACTATTAAACGATCTTTCCAGTTCTCTATTGGTCCAGCAATAACTCTTACCGTTACATTTTTTCCTTTCTTGGTATAGACATCTGCATCACCCTTAGATCGATATTCCTTTGGAATTTTACTGAAATGAACTTCATGATGAATCCACTGTCGCTGGGCCTGCAAAATTAACGGGAAAACGAACATCAGGATAATAGCCATCAGTATTGTCTTTTTCATTTTACACCTCCGTGAATTTTTTAATTTTTAAATAGTAAGGAACATCTTGCACGATTGTAATTAATTAATGCCAATACCAGAATACATGTCAAGAAAAAGTTATGGCATTAATTATTTATAGTATGGGGACATAACTCTTTTTTACTGCTTTCACATTCGGCTTAAAATATCCCCTGATAATCGTATGTATTTTTACAAGCTTTTTGATCTCACGATCAGCTGGAAATGAAAATATTGTATCTGGCAGCATCAATATGCCGCAATCTGGGCATTTCTCCATTTTTTTTATTGAATGAAATTTCAATCGCTTTCGCCCACATGCTTTTCTCAATATCTCTCTGATCCTGCTCAATCTGGTGGGTATATATTCCATAATATCTAAGAAGTTTACGGTTTTTCTTCGGCAGATAAAAAAACATCCTGGCCATAAAAGAAAATACATCCCTGTTTTTGTATCTACCAGTTCCCGTGTGCCTATAAGATGAATATGAGGGTTGTAGTTCAGGCTGTTACCGCTTTTATGAAGAGTGGTGAGTACGCTGGATTGTATTTCTCTGCCTTTTAAACCGGCTGATGACAACAAAATCTCTGAATATCTTTGAAGCAAGTTTTATCATATGCTCCGTTTGGTACCTTCTCTAAAACAAAAGACGAGATAGTGTTCCAGGTATCGTAAA
>CALCJG010000245.1 GCA_937967705.1 uncultured Spirochaetia bacterium | reverse complement strand
AGATCTTCGACTGCATACAACAGCTCGATCACGGTTCGGAAATCAAGCATTAGAGGAAACATCGAGGAGGCCCAGTTCTTTTTCACCGAACACCTGGGCTGAGAATTTTTCAATTTTGGTCCCTTCCCGCTTCCAAGCATCCCCCGGCAGTCCCGCCTTGAAACAGGTGTGCTCAAGGAACTGATGGACATCCCACTGATACTCCTCCGCCACCTGGGGCAGGAGGAGTCCTGTTCGGCGCCCGTCGGAGATGATCAGACCGTCCCGGCCGATCACGATCTCAGAGATGTCGGTGACCGTTTCTATGGGAGTCAGCACTGATATTTCAATGTCGATCCTCCCCAGTTCCTCACTGGACAGGGAGGGAAACCGGGGATCTCTGAAAGCCGAAGCCAGAGCCATCTCCATGATCGTATCAGGAACATCCCTCATCCCCACGATATAGCCGATGCAGCCCCTGAGCTTCCCCTGAATATGCAGAGTTACGAAGGCCCCCCGCTTTTCTGAGAACAGGGCATCTGCGAATTCCTTTTCACGGTCAGGGACGGGCTGGGGCTGGCCCCGCAGGCGCGCCCCGATAACGCTACGTGCCAGTTTGAGAAGACTGATCTGCTGATCTTTATTCAAGTACATCGTGGCCCTCCCCTCATTTAACAAACGCCGCCGCGAGGTATCCCACGACCTCATCCTTCCCGCCAGCGGTATCCCCGGAATTGGCATACTTCAGGATCTCCACCCTGTGAGCCCCCAGCGCCCGGGAAGCCATCAGCCCTGTGAGCACAGGTCCCGCACCGCAGGCCTGAGCCTATTCGCAGGAGAGCTCACTGCCCAGCCGGTTTTCATCAAAACTCTTAAGGGCCTCGATGAAGACATGATCGATCTCGGAAGCCTGCTTGTAAGGGTAATAATGCGAAAGATCCGTTGAGATCACCAGCACGAAACGGCGCTTCTCCTTCTTCAGGTGGTTCACAAGCTCAGCTGCAATCTCACGGCATATTGCCAGATCGCTGGAACCGATGATGATGGGAACGATTTTGAACTCTTTGAGCACCTTTTGCAGGAAAGGCACCTGAACCTCAAGGGAGTGTTCATACTGATGAGCGTCTTTGATGAATTCAAAATGCCTCTCCTCTGCCAGGGCATGACCCAGCACTTCGTCTATCTCAACATCGCCCAGAGGAGTCTCGTAAATTCCGGAAGGGATTACCGATGCCCCCTTGAAGCGAAGGCGATGGGACGGCGCCAACACTACAACAACATCGACATCTTGATCGACGAGTTGTTTATAGGAATAGGCCGCTACTGGCCCGGAATAGATATAACCGGCATGGGGCGACACCAGGCCGATGATCTCCCCGGAAACCCTCTCCCCAACGGCTTCCCGCAGGTACTGATCGATATCATTTCTGATCCTTGCGGGGCTGGAGGGATAGAATGATCCAGCCACGATTGGTGTTCTTTTCCACATGGGAACCTCCCTTCACGCATACTCTCGCTGCATCGGTTGGATGCAGACCCGCCGCGATGAAGGCCCGCGGCTCAAGCGGTGGTGATCAGGCCAGGGGACTCATCTCTCCCCGCGCCGGTCTATTCTGTAAGGAGGCTGACGTTGATACGGCCAAGTTCCTCTTCTACGATATCCAGAATGCGGACTGCCACCTCCTCCTTCTTCAGAAGCGGTAATTCAATTTTTTGACCGGACTTGAAAAAGATGGTAATGATATTCGTGTCGGTGCCAAACCCGGAATCCTTGCGGCTCACATCATTGACGCATATCATCTCCAGTTTTTTTTCACTGAGCTTTCGACGGGCATATTCCTCCACGTCGTTGGTCTCGGCTGCAAAACCAACGAGAAATAGATTCCGAAGACTGAAGGTGGTTTCCCGCATGGCTGAGATGGTTTTGAGTATGTCGGGATTCTTCTTCAGGCGCAGCACCATCTCTCCCTCGTCCTTTTTAATTTTTACCGGCGATTTTTTATCCGGAGCGTAGTCCCCCGGAGCGGCGGCCATAACGAGCACCGTCTCCGGCGTAATTTCCCGGACGACGGCTTCCAGCAGGTCTGAGGTCGACTCGACGGCCACGGACCGGAAGGGCATGTCCCGCAGCAGCGATGTATCTATCGGTCCGTGAATGAAGACCGTTTCCCCCGCCCGTCCCGACGCCTCCTGAGCGAGACATATGCCCATCTTGCCGCTGGAGGGGTTGGAGATGAACCGCACGGGGTCCAGCCATTCCCGGGTTGGTCCTCCCGTCACAATGATCTTTTTATCTTTCAATGGCATGGATCGCCGCCTCGTATATTCGTTCGATGGAAGCCAGTTTGCCGTATCCCTGATCCCCGCAGGCCACAAGCCCCTCGTCAGGCTCCACAAAGGAGATCCCCCATCCCTTGAGCCTGGCAATGTTTTCCTGGACTGCCGGGTGGGTCCACATGTTGGGGTTCATGGCCGGAGCAATCAATACCGGGCATTTGACCGAAAGGAACGTAGTGCTGAGAAGATCGTCCGCTATTCCCGCGGCAAATTTCCCGATGATGTTGGCCGTAGCGGGGGCCACCAGGAGAAGAGCCGCGTTTTCCTTCAGTTCGATGTGCCCCATCTCCCGCCGATCTCTCACGAAGGAGTCCGTATATACCGGGTTGCCGGAAAGGGTTTCCAGGGTAAGCGGCGTGACAAGATGCTGCGCGTTCTGAGTGAGAACGGCGAAAACGGAATAACCGCCTTTAACAAAGAGCCTTGTGAGATCGCAGGCCTTGTAAGCGGATATGGAGGAGGATATGCCCAGTATTATTTTCTTCATGATCGTCGAAATATTTTTTCCAGGTCTTTCTTTTCCAGTTTATACACCAAAGGCCTTCCGTGAGGACAGCGCATCTCATGTTCTCCCAGAAGGATTTTACGGACCAGGGAATGCATCTCGCCTTCCGATATCCCGTCTCCCGCACGCCTGGCCGCATGACAGGCTGTCTTCGCGGCAATGATCCTCTTCCGTTCTGCGGGATCATAGTTTCCTGCAGCGAGGGCTTCCGCCGTCTCCTGGAAATATTTTTCCACATCCCAGTCCGCTCTCTGAAACGGGACGGCCCTGATAATTATAGAATGATCAGAAAATTCCTCGATGTCAAATCCAATTTCCGAAAAAAGCCCAATATTTTCCGCCACCGCCTTCAGCTCCTCGAGACCCATGTCCCGGACAACGGGAAAAATCAGCTCCTGGCTCTCCGGCTGAAAGTCCCGGGCCATGATGTCGTCAAAGAGCAGCCTCTCGTGGGCCGCGTGGAAATCGATAATATGAAGGGTTTCCCCGTATTCTGCAAGGATATAAGCGTCGAAAAGCAGATTGAGGACGCGTATCCCGTCATCCTCCCTCAGGACCCTGTAGAGATCATGGACATCCCGCAGCATTTCTCTGTGTGAAACTCCTTCCCCGGTCGGCGGAGGAGTCTCCTCCCGGCCGGACATCACCCCCTCCCGAAAGAGGTCCTGTTGAAGCGTTTTCGATTCCCGGAACGGCTCCCTGCCGAGACCGCTCCCGGAGAGGCCCTGCTCCGGCGCCGGCTCGCGGAAGAGATCTTCCCGCACGGAATGGACCCGGCCGCCCAATACTTCCCTGGCCATATGGATGATGAGGCCGTCAAGGCGTTTCTGATCGCGGAATTTGATCTCCCGTTTGGCCGGGTGGATATTGACGTCTATCAGATCCGGGCTGACGTCCATGAAAAGAAGCGCGGCGGGATGCTGACCGCGGGAGAGAACCGCCTCATAGGCCCGGGTCAGGAGGAAGCCGAGATACCGGTACTCGATTGGCCGCCGGTTCACGTAGAGGATCTGCAGGGACCGGCTGCTCTTGGAAAAATCCGGACCGGAGAGATAACCCTCGAGCCTCATGCCGGGATCATCGATACGGGCGTGATGGAGATTATCCCTCACCGCTGCGCCGTAAATCTGTCCTATCCGGCCGGGCAGGTCCGCAACAGCGGGCAGGGTCAGCTGACGCTCCCCGTCGGAGGAGAGGGAGAATGAGATCTCCGGATGCGGCAGGGCCGTGCGGAGAAAAGTTTCCCGGAGAGCCCTCATCTCCGCAGGGGGGGATTTGAGGAATTTCTTCCGGGCCGGTACGTTGTAGAAGAGGTTTTCCACGATCAACAAGGTACCAGAAGGACCGGCAAAATCGCTGATCTCCAGACCCCCCTCGGAGCTGACCAGCCTGCCCCCTATATCCTCATGGACCGACCTGGTGCAGAGGGTCAGGCGTGAGATGGCGGAAATACTGGAGAGAGCCTCCCCGCGGAAGCCGAAGGTGAGGATGTTTTCCAGGTCCTCCAGGCTGCCGATCTTGCTCGTGGCGTGTTCCTGCAGGAGCAGAGCGAGGTCTTCCCTTACGATGCCGCGGCCGTTGTCCTTGACGGAGATGCGTTTGAGACCTCCGCCGGAGATATCCACGTCAATTGCCGTGGCCCCGGAATCCACAGAGTTCTCCAGGAGCTCCTTGAGCACGGAAAAAGGGCCTTCGACGACCTCCCCCGCCGCTATCTTCCGCTTGACGTGATCGGGCAGGAGACGGATGCGGCCGGATAAGGCGGAATCATCCCTGCTGGAGTTTTTCAATTTCCTCCACCAGCAGGGGCAGCGTGATACCCACGGATCCCTGTATGAAAATGTCGGAGATGACCCCGGTAAGGCCCGTGCGTTCCAGATTGAACTCCATCACCCTGGCGCCGTGCTGCTTGGCGGTATAGGGGATGCTGCTGGCGGGATTGACGACGGCGGAGGTCCCTATGACAAGGATCGCGTCCGCCGAGGTGGAAAGCATCTGGGATTCCATCAGCGCTTTCTGGGGTATCATCTCACCGAAGAAGATGACCGAGGGCTTCAGTATCTCG
>CALCJG010000244.1 GCA_937967705.1 uncultured Spirochaetia bacterium | reverse complement strand
GCGACCACCGAGATCTACACTCTTTCCCTACACGACGCTCTTCCGATCTTCCCCCATCAGGGGCGACTCTTTGAATCCCCCCCGCACGGCGTTTTCCCGGAACTCCTTGGGGGCCGTCATTAAAAGCCCCCACAGGGCCGCAAGATTACCCGAGCCGAGAGTCCTTCCCAGGGTTTTGGACAGTATGAAGGGCATGTTCTTCAGAGCCGCGGGTTCCTTCATCGCGTACTGCATCAGAGCTCCACCGAAGGCCATCCGTTCTCCCGCAGCGGCCTGGCAGAGGGAATCGGGGATGTCCGGAATCAGGCCCGCCCGGTCGGCGATCCGCGTGTAGATCTCCCCCACCTCAAGCTGTTCCCCCTCGGGCTCCACAATGGGACGGCGCATCTGAAAATAGACCTCCGGGAAGGTGAGGGGGAAAAAGGTCCCGTCCCAGGACTCGTAGCCCGACCGGGCCGGCAGAACGTAATGCGACAGCACCGCCGTCTCGGTCATGGCCAGTTCGCTGGTCACCAGCAGATCAAGCCGGGCAAAGGCTTCCTCATAGGCCGTGGTATCCGCAAAGGAGCGGAGGGGATTGGCCCCGCTGCAGAAAACGGCCCGCAGACGGTCGGGCTTGTCGCTCAGTATCTCCTCCGGCATGGCGTTGGGGGGATAGTATCCCAACACCGGGGGAAACCCGGTCTCCACGGTACGCCAGGTCCGCTCATCCCGCTCATCCGAATGACCCCCCAGGGGCATGAGGGCCCCGGGGATGACGCACCCCCCGCGGACGGCGATCTGGCCGCAGAGGGCTCCCAGGAGCATATGCAGGTAGGAGGTGAGGGTGCTGTGCCGGTTCATGAAGACCCCCAGGTCCGGGTGCATGGCCCAGTTCCGGGTCGACAGGAGGCGGCAGACCTCCCGGACCTCCTCATAATCCAGATCACAGACGGCCACGGCGGAACGGGCATCGAAATCTATAAACCAGGGTTTGATGGTCTCAAAGCCGCTTACGTTTTTTTCGATGTATTCCCGCTTCTCCCACTCCTCCTGAAGGATGATCGCGATCATGGCGCGGGTGAGAAGAGCATCGGTTCCGGGCCTCAGCGCCAGATGGATGTTCGCGATCTCGGCGGTCTCCGATTTTCGCGGATCGATCACAAGCAGGATCTTGTCCGGGTTCTGGGAAAACTCCCGGAGTACCAGAGGGGCCCGGGGTATCTGATGGCTTACCATCCCGTTCCAGCCGATGGCTACCATCATGTCGGCATTGTGTTCATCAGGGATGAGGAAGTTGTACTGCTTTCCCAGCACGCGGCCGAAGACCCAGAAGATGCCGCTGAATTCCTGCCCCACGGCGTTGTAATGATACCGGGAGCCCAGCCCCCTCAGGAGCCCCAGGCCGAAAGCGGCCTCGAAGTGGCACGCCTGCCCGCCCCCGCCCATGTAGGCCAGGGACCGGGGCCCGTGAGTTGCCACTATGGATTTCAGCCGCTCGGCGATCTCCCCGACCGCCTCCTCCCAGGATACCCGAACGAAGGAATCCCCCACCCGCTTCAGGGGATATTTCAATCTCTGATCGTGATGCTGATGATGCATCACATTCATACCCTTGCGGCAGACATATCCCCGGCTTCGGGGATTCTCCTTATCCCCCCGCACCTTTACCATCCTGTTGTTCTCCACGAAGACCTCCAAGCCGCAGTTTTGCGCGCAGAGAACGCATCCGGTTTTCTTCCACTCGCCCATCATCACCCCCTATGTTTTTTCGCTTTTTTACCCGACAACGATACGCTCAAATATTCGAGGAGAAACTTTCTGAAGATGCGAAGGGGCTCCGCGCTGCGGCACACCTTCATATGAAGCAGCGCCCCCTCCAATCCCTGAAAGATGAAACGCGCGGTCTCGGAGGGGTCTGTGTGCGGCGGGAGGCTGCCGTCTGCCCGGCCCTCCTGCAGGCATGACTCCAGGGAGGTGAGCAGTTTGTCGATGGCGGCCCGAAGGCGGTCCCGGAGAGGGTCACTGTTGTCCGCCATCTCCAGGGCGAGATTCCCGATGGGGCAGCCGAGGGTGTAGCCGTTCTTACGATAGCCCTCCTCGATGAGGACAAAAAGCCGCTCCAGACGCTCCGGGGGGGAGAGTGACCGGTCGTTCAGGCAGAGGGAAAAAACGGCCCCCAGCGTTTCGGTAAAATAGTCGATCACCGCCGCGCCGAAATCCTCCTTGCTCCGGAAATAGAAATAAAAGGACCCCTTGGGAACCCTCGCTTCCTTTAGAATCTCCTGCAGCCCGGTGGCATGATACCCTTTCCTGTGTATGAGTTCCGCCCCCCGGCGTATGATCTCATCCCTTGATTTATTAACCGCTGCCAACGAATCCCCCCCTGTATGGTATTGGGGGATAGTAGTAGACCGGTCGTCTAGTTGTCAATAATTTTTTATTCCCTGCCCTGTAAAATATCTCTCGCATTCCGGTTTTATTAGCATTTGCAATGATCCTCTATAATCTTGAGGAAATCCTGACCGTAATTTTCCAGCTTCTGCTTTCCCACTCCGTGGATGCCCAGCAGGGACGCCCTGTCCCGGGGGCGGGCAGAGGCCATATCGGCCAGGGTACGGTCGGAAAAGATGATGTAGGCGGGGACGTTGGCCGCATCGGCCAGTTCCTTCCTCTTTTTGCGAAGCTTCTCAAAGAGATCCTGGTCACCCTCTAGGCTCCCGCCTCGCCCGGAGCCCGATGAGGTTTCCTCTTCGAGAGGCACGACAAGGACCTGCTCCTTGCACGCCAGCACCTGCCAGTCCAGGGGCGTCAGACGGATGGTCGCGTAATTCTCCTCGTCCCGGAAGAGAAATCCTCCCCGCAGGCACTGGCCTGCCAGATGCTGCCAGGCCTTCTTTGACAAATCCTTTCCCGAACCGTAGGCGGGCAGATCCTCGTGGCCGTGCAGAAAGACCTTTTGGGATCCGGAACCCCGAAGGACGTCGATCACCTGGGATAACCCGAACCGCCCCTTCAGCTGCGCCACGCAGGCGAAGAGCCTTTTGGCCTCTTCCGTCATGTCCTTTTGCTCCTCCCCCCCGCTCTGACAGTTATCGCAGGCGCCGCAATGCTCCTGAAGGTAATCCTCACCGAAATACCGTATGAGCGGAAGCCGTCGGCAAACAGTGCTTTCCGCATAGCGCACAAGGGCTTCCAGATGCCGCAATGAAACCTGCCGCTCGGTTTCATTCTCCTTCTGATCGATAAAGTAGCGAATCTTCTGAATGTCGGAATAGCTGTAGAGCAGAAGGCAATGGGCCGGAAGACCGTCACGGCCGGCGCGTCCCGTTTCCTGATAGTAGGATTCCACGCTCTTGGGGAGATCGTAATGGACCACGAAGCGGATGTTGGATTTATGAACCCCCATTCCGAAGGCGATGGTGGCCACTATGATTTGGACCTCATCGCGCAGGAAGAGTTCCTGGGTTTCCTGACGTATTTCATCGGCCAGGCCCGCATGATAGGGCCGGACGGAAAAACCCCGCTCTGCAAGCCGCCGGGCCAGACCGTCCACCGCGTTCCGGGAAAAGCAATAGACGATACCCGACTGCCGGGGAAACTTATCAAGGAATCTCTCCAGCTGAGCGAAAGGGTTCTGCTTCGGCAGAACCTGATAAAAGAGGTTTTCCCGGTTGAAGCTGGCCACATGCCGGTCCGGTTCCCGAAAGCCCAGGTTTTTCGCGATATCCTCCCTCACCCTCTCAGTAGCCGTGGCCGTGAGGGCCAGAAAGGCGGCGCCGGGAAAGCGCTCCCGCAACCCTGCAAGCTGACGGTATTCCGGACGGAAATCATGGCCCCACTCGGAGATGCAGTGAGCCTCATCGATAGCGACACAATCCACAGTGACCGTGGAAAGGAGGCGGAGAATCTCCGGCTTCAGCAGGGTCTCCGGTGCCGCATAGAGGAGTTTGACCCTCTTCTCCCTGAGATTACGCAGGGCCTCCTGATAGTCTTTTATGTCGAGTGAACTGTTGAGCATCACCGCCGGCACACCGAGCTGCCGCAGTTGATCCGCCTGATCCTTCATCAGGGAGATGAGCGGCGACACCACAACGGTAAGCCCCGGGAAGAGGAGGGCCGGGATCTGATAGCAGAGGGACTTTCCGCCCCCGGTAGGCATCAGGACCAGGTTGTCCCGCTTGGCCATCACCGAGAGTATGATCTTTTCCTGAAGGGGACGGAAGTTTTCATAACCGAAGGTCTCTTTGAGTATGGTCCGGGCTTTCTGCAGCATATATACTTCATACGCCGCAGGGGGACCGGATGTAAACAGTTTTTCACTGGGCCCGTTTCCTTTCTTTATTGCCATCACCCCTTCCCGTTTTTCAGTCAATGACCGAAATCCAATTTTTTTATTAACAAAACACACATATTCCACTCTCACCCCTTGACCCTGAAGAAGATTTTCTTTATATTATAATAATTTAGTTAATATTAAAATACTATATATTATGAGGTTAAGACCATGAATCTGGCACAAAATATAACCCAAAAAGTACAGCCCCTGAGAAGAGACCATCCTATAAACAAGGAAATCATACTGATCAACGCCCTGTTTCAACAGCAGAGGGAATACTTTACCCGGGGACATACCCTCGACCTCTCTTTCCGAATGAGCCAGCTCCGCAAGCTCCGTGTGGCTATAGATAAAAACCGGGAGAGGATTCTGGAAGCCCTGCGGGAGGATTTGAAGAAGCCCCCTTTTGAAGCCTATGCCAGCGAAATTGCCCTGATCAACCGGGAGATCAATTACACGCTGAAGCATCTCAAAAAGTGGATGCGGGGCAGAAGGGAGGGCACCCCCCTCTTCCTCCGGCCGTCAAGCAGCCGTATCCTCCCGGAGCCTTATGGGGTAACCCTCATCATTGGACCCTGGAATTACCCCTTTCAGCTGACCCTGCTTCCCCTGGTGGGAGCCCTTGCGGCGGGTAACACCGCCATCATCAAGCCCTCGGAGCTGACAGCCCGGAGTGAGCAGGTCATCCATGACATACTCTCGGAAACCTTCGACAGATCCCATGTGGCTGTGATCCAGGGAGGCGTGGAGACAACCCGGGCCCTTCTGGAGCACCCCTTCGACTATATTTTCTTCACCGGTAGCACGGAGGTAGGAAGGGTGGTGATGGAGGCCGCCGCCAGAAACCTTGTACCGGTCACCCTGGAGCTGGGAGGCAAGAGCCCCGTCATCGTGGACAGGGACGCTTCTGTCGATCTCGCCGCAAGGAGAATAGCCTGGGGAAAATTTCTCAACGCCGGACAGACCTGCATCGCCCCGGACTATGTGCTGGCGCACAGGGACATCAAGAAAGATCTGATAGAGCGCATCCGTCATTACATAAGGGAGTTCTACGGGGAGAACCCCAAGGCCAGCCCAGATTATGCCCGGATCGTCAACGAACGTCACTTTCACAGACTGATAAGGCTCATAAAAAGCGGAAAGCGCATAACGGGCGGACAGACCGATGAGAAGCAGCTCTATATCGCCCCCACGGTCTTCGACGAGATCACCCCTAATCACCCCATCATGAAGGAGGAGATCTTCGGACCGCTCCTGCCGGTGATGGAATTCGGCACCCTCGAGGAGGCCCTGGAAATCATCAGGGGATTCCCAAAACCACTGGCTCTCTACATCTTCAGCGGGAAAAAAGAAACCGCGGAAAGGGTAATCCGCGAAACCTCGTCCGGCGGAGTGGTGATCAACGACGTCGTTCTTCATGTGAGCAATCATCATCTCCCCTTCGGGGGGGTAGGTGAAAGCGGGATGGGTGCATACCACGGGAAAAGCAGCTTTATCGCCTTTTCTCATCAAAAAAGTGTCATGACCGGTTCCAGATTCTTCGACAACTCCCTTCGTTACCCTCCTTACAGGAGGAGCGTGGGAATTTTGAGGCGCCTGCTGGGTTAGGAAGTTAATTGATGATCATTCGACAGGGGATTGTGCAGCACTGACATAAAGCCTTCCTGAAAAGTAAACCGCAAGCAGGAAGGCTTTTTTTATTTCTTCTTTACTTTTACCATCAAATATCATACATTTTTTCCCAGATAGAGAGATGTTTCGAACCACAGGGAATTAAAGCCAGCCAGAGAAATCCCGGAGATTTCTAGAGGTATTCATTTACATTTTTCATAAAGGAGGTATTTCATGAAGAGGTACATGTTTTTCCTTGCCCTGTTCCTCACGACCCTGATGGTAGCCGTGAGCGCCGTCCATGCCCAGGGGGGGGCGATCAAGGCGGAGAAAAGCGTCGAGGTGCCGGTCAAGGAAGATGTGGCCGCTCCCGAGGCCAAAAAGTTCGGCTTTACCGCCGGTGTGGATTATTTCAGCAATTATTTCTGGCGCGGTTTTGACTGGTACGGGGAAAACGTCGGCGTATTCTTTCCCTATGCCAACTACGAAATCGGGAAAACGGGCCTGACCCTGGGATACATGGGGGAATATGCCGCCGAATCCGCCGGGGACGGCACGACGCCGGACAACAAGAAATGGTACGGGGCGGATTTCGGCCTCTCCTACACCCACACCTTCGGAAAGAGCCTGACCGTCTTTGCCAAGGCCTGGTGGTTCTGGTATTACAAATCCAAAAAACAGAACGAAAAGCTCATCGAGAAAAACTACGATGAGTCCTACGGTACCGGCACTGTGGGCTTTACCATTGACGCCATTCCACTGAAGCCAACTTTCATCTACAATCACGATTACATCAAGGACGATTACGACAATACCCGTGAGACGAAAAAGGACTACTACGCCCAGTTCCAGCTGAAACACGAATTCGAGATGGCCGCCGGAACGGTGCTGACTCTCCTGGGGAATGTCGGGTATTTCAACAACGCATCGGCCAACATTAAAAACGACGACACGACCAAAAAGAAAAAGGGCGTGAGCGATGTGGGGGCCATGATAGACCTTGCCGCCACCAAGGGGATGGTCACATTTCACGGCAACATCAACTATGCCTACATACCCGACAAGGATTTTTACCAGATAACACCCGAGAAGAAAAACAAACACCGCTGGTGGTCGGGTTTCGGAGCCTCTCTGGCGCTGTAGCGGAATATTGTTTATGCGGACCCCGGTTGAGCCTGTCCGGGCTCCGCAGTATGCAAGAGGAGGGCAGTGATGTTGATCCTGAATTATATCAACCGGCAGACCATCCGCAGACAGAGCCTCATCTACCTATGGAGCCTTGTGTTCTTCACGATCCTCACTCTGTCCCTCATCAGTTATTTTTCCGCCCGCTCCATTGTCAACGGCGAGATTGAAGGCAAGATGCGCTACAACTCCGAGAGTCTCATCAATCGTATCGATCTCATCCTTACGAAACACTCCCGCCTGCCGGCCGGATTTGCCCGGCTGGCGGAGGCCCTTGGAACTTCCGCCTCCAAGAACAGCTACATCGGCATTTTAAAAAAATATCTCAAACTAAACGCAGACACCCTGGGGATGGGGGTCTGGTTTGAACCCTACCGGTACAGTCCCGGTGTGCGTTACTTCGGCCCCTATGTCTACAAGGACAAGGAAAAACTCGTAACGACCCTGGAATACGAAGGCCCCAAGTATAATTATCACAATTGGGACTGGTACAAGATCGGCGTGAAAACCGACCAGCCCATCGTCTGGACCAATCCTTACTATGACAAGACGACGGGAATAACCATGATCACCACCACGGCTCCCTTCTATGATGCCGCGGGAAAACTCTGGGGCGTCATCAGCGGCGATATCGACCTTTCCAACCTGCAGAAGATTCTTTCCGGGATAAGCATCGGGGAGAAGGGACGGGTCTTCCTCCTCTCCCGGGAGGGCTTTTTCATCGCCGATAAAAATCCCAGGAACATCATGACCAAGAAGATCACCGAGAACGAAAACAAATCCCTGGCCGAGCTGGGGAAACAGATACTGAAGACCCGGGAGGGCAAGGGGAGATTTCTGGATCCCGAGTCCGGCGCCTCGCTGGTATACTTCGCCCGGCTGGAATCAACGGGCTGGATACTGGGAATCGTGATTCCCGAAAGTCAGTTCCTCGCTCCTCTCAACCGTCTCTCCCTCTACTTTGCCCTGATTGCCCTGGTACTCTTTTTCATCACCGCCTTCTTCGCCCTCTTCGTATCCGGAAAGATATCCCGGCCCGTCATGGTGATCAACGGCAACATCGAAAAGCTAACCCAGGGGGACTTCCGCCTCACCCGCAGGGATGAGGGTCGGAACGTCTCCGATGAAGCGACCCGGGAGGACCATAACGAATTTACCCTGCTCCTTCGAAATTACCGCAAACTCCTGGACAAGCTGCGGGACGTCATCATCAGCGTGGTGCAGAGTACGCAGAACCTGGCCACTTCGGCCCAGCAGATGTCCACATCCGCCGGCTCCTTTGCCGACAGCGCCCAGGGGCAGGCCTCCTCTGCGGAGGAGATCACCGCCACCATCGAGGAAATCACCGCAGGAATGGACAGCATTGCCTCCGCCGCCGAGGACCAGTTCGGGACCTTGAGCGACCTCTTCGAACAGATCAAGGAGCTCTCCGGGGTGATAGAGGGAATGGAGGGAACCCTGAAAAACGCCCTCTCCTCCATCGAACACATCTCCAGCGAGGCCAAGTCCGGCGAGTCGTCCCTGCATTCCATGAAGGAAAGCATGGACAAGATCCTCGCCAGCTCCCGCGACGTGACCAATATCGTGGAACTCATCACGGGCATATCCGATCAGATCAATCTCCTTTCGCTGAACGCCGCCATCGAAGCGGCCCGGGCGGGGGACGCCGGCCGGGGCTTTGCCGTCGTGGCCGATGAGATATCCAAGCTGGCCGACGAGACTTCCTCAAGCATAAAGAACATCGACTCTCTGATCAAGAGCAATGACAGCGAGATCGGCAAGGGGCTGGAGAACATCATGACCTCCATAGAGACCCTTACGAAGATCATCGGCGGCGTCAACTCCATCAGCGTCATCATGGAGAGCGTAAACAACTTCATGCAGAAGCAGATAGCGACCAATCAGGCGGTCAATCAAAAGGCCGACCTGCTGAAAATCAAATCCGAGGAGATACGCCAGGCCACCCGGGAGGAGAAGGTGGCCATTACCGAGATCGCTCACTCCATTACCAACATCAATGATCTCACTCAGACTGTTGCCTCCGGGGCGGAGGAGATATCCGGCACCGCGGAATCCCTGGCACACATCTCGGAGGATCTAAAACAGAAGATGGACTTTTTTACCGTCTGATAAAATACCGGCGTATAACAGGACTGAGGAATGAGGATATCGTTTTTCAGAGGCACACAGAGCATAGGCAAGAGGATCATCATCATGATCGCGCTCTCGGTCGTCTTTATATCCGGGCTGATCATCACAGTCAATCAGGCTTTCCTCAATCTGCGTCTCCGGGAGATACGCAATAACGAGATCAGGAGCACCTATCAGTATTATCTCAAAACCATCAACAACCTCACGGAGATGATGGAACTCAACGGGCTGGCCATTGCCCACACGGGGGAACTGCTCTATGCCCTCAAAGGATCCTACTCCTCCTCCCGCTTCGACGAACTGGCCCGGCGTTTCCTCACCGCCCAGGTAAGGGAGATCCCGATCATTCTGGGAAGCGGCCTCTGGTATGAGCCTTATGTACTGGATCCAGGAAGAAAATACGTGGGACCCTATGCCTACTGGGAAAAGGACCGGGTACACCTGACCTGGGAATACTCCAACAGCCGATACGATTACCCCCGTCACATGTGGTATCAGATAGCCATCCCGGACAAGTGGGACCGGGGCAAACGGAGGGAGAAAAACCTCTACATCTCCTCCCCCTACCCTGATATCCTGGACAAGCGGGAGGTGATCTTCGTCACCATGAGCGCCCTCATGTACGGTCCCGGCGGGAGAATCATCGGGGTTTCCACCACGGACTGGTCCCTGGACGTGATCAGCAGGCATCTCAAAAACTTCTACATCACCCCCAGCTCCCTGGTCTTTCTCGTCGATCCCGTCAGCGGCAACATACTCTACCATCCCGACGAAAAGCTCCTTATGAAACCGGTCAGGGGAGCCCCCTGGGGCGGCCGCCTGGATCTCTCCGGAGCCACCGCCGGCGACATGTTCTCGGAAAGCGTGAATATCGGCGGTGACCGCTATCTGCTCTCCTACACCCGAACCTCCGCGGGATTCATCTTCGGCTCGCTGATCTCCCATGACGAGGCCTTCTCCTCGATCGATCAGATCATCCTGACCAATATACTCCTGGCTCTCGTCTTTATTATGGCCCTTGGCACGCTGCTCTATTTCTTCTTCAACCGATTCGTCCTCGTGCCCCTCCGCTCCCTTGTCAATTTCGGCCATGACCTGGCGCAGGGACACCTGGACCAGCGCCTGACTCCCCATCGAGACGACGAACTGGGACTTTTGGCCCAGGATATGAACGGCATGGCCGCCAGGCTGAGCGAGAGCATCTCCTCGATCAAGTCCATCATCGAATTCATGCCATCCATGCTCGTCAACGTGGCGCCGGACGGACGGCTGATACAGTGGAACCGCGCGGCGGAGAGGATCGTTTCCCTTCCTCCCGGAGTGGAATACGCCCCTCTGTCCAAAGCGGCCCCGGTTCTTGATCGCTACTGGAGCGACATTCAGAGGGTCATCGAAACCGGAACACCCCTGACCCTGTACCGGACCACCTTTCCCGGATTCGAGGATCAGTTCTTCAACATCCATATCTTCACTCTTCAGTCCAGCGGGAAACCCAGCGCAGTCATTCGAATCGACGACATCACAGAGATGGAGGAAAAGGACGCACAGATCCGGGCGGGTCAGAAACTGGAGGTGATAGGCCTCCTGGCGGGCGGGATCGCCCACGACTTCAACAATATCCTGACGGGCATACTGGGAGCCGTCTCCATACTGCGCTACAAGCTCAAGAGAGAGGGGGTTCTGAGTCAGGAGATACTGGACCGGGAGTTGGAACTGGTGGAAACGAGCTCGGAATCCGGGGCCGCCATTGTTTCCCAGCTTTTGAGCCTGGCCCGGAAGAAACAGGAGAAGGATTTCTCCCTCGTGGACCTCAACGATTTACTCCGGCAGATCGAAAAGCTCTCCTCCAAGACCTTCGACAAATGCATCGACATCAAGATCAATTACGCCCCGGAACACGTTTACGTCAACGGCAACGTGTCCCAGCTCCAGCAGTGCTTTCTCAACCTCTTCATCAATGCCGCCCACGCCATGACCATCATGCGTAAACCCTGCGACAAACAGGGAGGCTATCTCATGGCGGATATACTCCGCATCACCGCCGACGCCGCCTTTCTCACAGCCCACCCGGAGAGCCGCGAGGGGGAATACTGGAAGGTCTCGGTGCGGGACACGGGGGTGGGCATGGATTCCAAGATCCTCTCGCGAATCTTCGATCCCTTCTTCACCACCAAGGACAGGGATAGAGTACGGGGTACGGGTCTCGGTCTTTCTGTGGTGCATAACGTCATAAGAAACCACAACGGTTTCATAGATGTCTATTCGGAGCCGGGACTGGGGTCCGTTTTCCACGTATACCTGCCGCTTTATAAAAAAGAGGCCCGTACTGCCATGCCGATCAAACAGGAGGAAATCGTCCGGGGCAGCGGAACCCTCCTGGTGATCGACGACGATGAAACGGCCCTCAAGACCACATGCTTCATGGCGGAGGAGTGCGGCTATACGGTACTCTCAGCGCAGGACGGCATCGAGGGGACGGAGATTTTTAAACGCGATCCGTCCTCCGTCTCTGCCGTCATCCTCGATCTGGTAATGCCCCGGAAATCCGGCAAGGAGACCCTGCAGGATCTCATGGCGATAAGCAGCAACGTCAGGATCCTCATCGTATCCGGCCTCTACAACCCGGAACTGATAGAAAACCTGCTCAGGGAGGGGGCGGCCGGTTTTCTTCAAAAACCCTTTTCCATCGAGCAGATATCAAGGAAGCTTAAGGAGATCATCCCCGCCTGACATCACCCCGGAGAAAACTCATTTCTGCTTGACAGGGCAGTCTCCCGGGATTTTCTGCATTAGACTCCCATTTCCGGAACACGTGAGGACACCGATGCAATACAAGGCCATCATCTTTGATCTGGACGGAACGCTTTTGGACACCCTGGAAGACATCGCCGGTTCCATGAACCAGGTTCTGGAGCGGCACGGTTTTCCCGTCCACACGGCGGATTCCTACAGGGAGCTGGTGGGCGATGTTGTGGGCATACTGGTGGAACGGTCCCTGCCTCCCGAAAAACGCGGCAATGAGGAGTTGATTGCCCTGCTTACCACGCAGATGCGCGATGTCTACGCCACCCGATGGGACCGTTGCACCCGCCCCTATCCCGGGATACCCGCGCTTCTGGAGGAGCTTCACCGGCGCCGGTTTCAGGCCTCGGTGCTCTCCAACAAGCCGGATCACTTCACCCGGATGATCGTCTCCCAGTTGCTTCCCCAGTTCGCGTTCCGTTCGGTGGCGGGCTCTAAACCCACGGTGCCTATCAAA
>CALCJG010000243.1 GCA_937967705.1 uncultured Spirochaetia bacterium | reverse complement strand
AGAGAGAAAGCTTCCCCTGGCACTGCGGTTTGATGCCGAAGCGGGATACGGGGAAACCAGTCCGGAATACCTGCGCCACCCCGGGGACTACACGGACCGTGTGGGGTCACTGACCCTGGGGGGGGATAGAAGCCGGCGCCGCAGTTCTCCGGCATCATCCCGGTAAGAACCTCTACTATGCGGAAATACTCTCCCCAGGCATCATCCTTAACGGGGAAAACCTGCTCTCATCAGCGGCGGAATGCGAACTGGTTTTCGGAATCGCCGATGTTCCCAAACCCCTGCCGGTGTCCCTGGAACACGGGCGTTCCTGGCCACTGACCCCCCTCTTCCCGGCGGAGGAAGCCGGCCCATCCCCGGCAGCTAACGGACCCGCCCCGCCTCCCCCGGGCAAGGTCCTCTCCATGGAGGAGATCGACCATCTGCTCGAAGACATGTCGGAGGAAGACGCCCAGGGCTCCCCCCAATATGCGGCGCTGGTTACCGGCGGAACCATCCTGGCGCGGGGCGAGATCATGACGAGGGGGGACCGCTTCGTCTTCCAGGTCAAGGAAACCCCGGAAGAAGGGGATGACCCGTTCGCCGGGAAACCCCTGCCGGATGGTTTTGAGCGGGGGCGGGTCATCATCGCCCGAGCCTCCCTTCCCCTCGGGGACATTCCGCAGTTGGAGGAAGGAGCCCTGGTGCCGATGGACACAGCCCTAGGCGACCCCGTCCTTCTGCGGTTCCACAACGGATACAGCTACCGGGGTGATCTCCTTTACGACGGGGAATGGCGGTTCCGCACCCTGCTCACGATGGAGGAGATCAGCACGATGCACATGCAGGACCGGATGCGGGCTGCAGCCTTGGCCGACGAAGACGCCGGAGGAACTGGCCTCCCCCGGGAGGCATTGTACACCTCCGACGACATGGAATTTCACCTGAGTAACGTACAGGGAAAGAGCGATTCCCTGAATCCTTTAACGGTCCCGGAAGACACCCTTGAAACGGAGGATACAAGCATGGACGAACGCCTTGAGAGGCTGGAGGCTGCCGAAGCGGAAATCGATAGGGACGGGGGTAATCTCCCCGATGAGCCTGATGCAGCAGTGAACTACGAATGGATATCCCTGATCGTGGAAGGCCCTTACCGCGCCTTCCTGGACGAGGTTCGGCAGGGGCTGATCCCGCAGGGCGAAGCTCCGCCCATCACCAAGGAAAACCTGGTAGCCCTGGGACATTTCGTCCAGTCCTTCTGCGAAACGGCCGGGACGGAGCTTTCCACAGACGCCGAACTGCTGGGAGAACGGGAACCGGATTCCATTTCCCTCTCGGTGGGCCGCATGGGACTGAGGCGCATCGGCGCAATCAAGGACTCCCTGACCGAAGGGACCCCCCTCATACTGATGGAACCCCGCCCTCTGAAAGGATATGTCCTGGCGGCAATCCCCCCCTCCTGCCTCCGGGCCCTGGCAGAACAGATTACTAACGAACCTTCCGATCTGCCGGAGGGGGGTCTGGACGAGATAGCCCTCATGGGCGCGGAAGACCGGTTCATCATGATCCCGCAATTCTTTAACAAGGCCTGGAGCAGCCGCCTCCCCATAGAGCCCCGCATGGCCCTGGCGTTCCCGGCGGATGTTCTGGAAGAGGCCGCACCGGGCACCCTTACGGCCTTCATCGAGATCCGGGCGGATATAGGCGGAAAGCCGGGCTCCCTGCAGGTCTATGTTCCCCTGAGTCTCCTGGCCCCCCTGCTCCCGATACTCAACGAGGATTACCTGGAGGGGAACAGGGCCATGCCCGGGGAACTGCGCCGCCTCTTCGATGCCGAAACCGTTCCGACAGGCGATCCGGGATCGAAGATCCTCTCCACCGATCAGATAGACGCCCTCCTGGGATCGGTCTCATCGGAACCCTACGAGAGGGCGGACGAACTGTTCCACGAGGGGATGTACGAGGAGGCCCTGCAGGCCTACGCGG
The DNA here is from genome assembly GCA_937967705.1 of uncultured Spirochaetia bacterium. Taxonomy (GTDB): domain Bacteria; phylum Spirochaetota; class UBA4802; order UBA4802; family JAGODF01; genus CALCJG01. The sequence goes on along the minus strand of CALCJG010000243.1, from coordinate 2,143 downwards.
ATGCCCTGGACGAGACCGGGGATCACCCCGTAGTCTACAACAACATGGGCCTCGCCTGGATGCACCTGGGGGAAGATGAAAAGGCCCTCCGCTTCCTGAAAAAGGCCCTGGAAGTTGATCCCGACTATCTGCCCGCCCTCTCCAATCAGGCCCGTGTGTACAAACGCCTGGGCGATATCGACCGGGCCATAGACATTACCGAAGAATCCCTCGGCCGGGAGGAGAGCGGCGACGGTTACTACAACCTCGCCTGCTACCGAGCGCTAAAGGGCAACCCAGACGGGGCCCTGGACGCCCTCCGAAGGGCCGTAGAGATGGAGGACCGGTTCCGGGAGATGGCCCGGGAGGACGAAGACTTCCTCTCCCTGGCGGGGGACCCGGAGTTCATGGAACTTACGCAGTCATGAAGGCTTTAGAACGCGCTGCGTATGCCGGCATCAGCCCTTTTCTTCCGTCCGGCTCAGCAGGTATACTCAGCGCAGGGTCCTCCTTATGACCCGGCGGCATCCGGGTTTCGAGGAACGGGTCTATACCGTTGTCCGAAATTTCGTCGAGTACGGCAATTACGGAGGCAGCGAGAAGAGGGCTTCGGCGGTGATCCGGAAGCACTGCCCCGAAAGGAATGCTGAAACGTGCCTGACCGCCTTCCGCGTTTATCGGCACGCCTATCTGGACGCGGTGGTTTTCGTCAAAAGGCAGGCATCATACTACCATGATCTTCGGCAAAGCCGGGAGATACCCCGCACAGGATCGGGGAGCTGGCCCAAGAGCCCGGAGGAGGCGGCGTTTACCGCCGAACATCCCGAAGTGCCGGAGGAATGGATCCTGACGATGCTCTGGTTCATTTACGACTGGCATCACGTAAGATAGGGGGGAAAGCAGCGGTGTTATGAAAGGAAAGGATCATCAAAGGAAAGGGGAATCCTTTGTCCGCCGGCTCATCAACGTCAACGAGCTTCTCTTCGACGGGATTACCCTGATCCTTCTTGCAGTCCTGGCAGAGAGGCTTATTCCCGGAGGGACGATCCGCCTCACCGGGGAATCCGGTGTCATCCTGCTGGCCGTGGTTCTTCTCATGGACCTTTTCATCCCCTGGTATCTGGCTGACCTCTTTGCCTCCTACCGGGACATCTACGGCCATCCCGTGGGGAAGACAGGCGGATATGCGGCGCAACCCGAAAATCCCGAAACCGTCCCGGGCGGCGCGGCTTCCGGGGATTTTCCGGCCAGGCTTCGGCGCTGGGGACACAACATCCTTTTCACCTTCTCGATGTTGATACCCCTGGTCGTCTTTCCGTCCTCGGGATTCTCCTTCCGGTCATCATGATCAACTACATCACCTTTTACCGGCCCCTGGCCGGCGCCGTCCCGGAGCCCGTGCAGATCGGCATTCTCCTGACCGCCGGCACGGCCTTCCTCATCGCGGGCTGGTACGTGGGCTACGCGGGGCTTCAGAGCGATCCTCAGACCAAGACGGTCCTGGGCATGTCCCGGCGTTCGTTACTGCTGCTGCTCGGCGTCTTCGGCATACCCGGCCTGATCGCCATGATCCCGTCGCTTTATAAAAATCCCCCCGAATACGCCCTGGCCATCCTGGGCCTCGTCCTGGGGATCATCGGCCTCATCATCGCCGTCATCAATCTGCTCAGGTTTCTTCTGGAGAAGCATTTCTTCCGGGAGTATCTGGCGCCGGCAATGATCGCCCTTCTCCTCTCCTGCTTCTACCTGATCCAGGGCGTTCTCGCCCAGACCCGGGGCTCCGAGATTCACTTTCTCGCCACGCCGACGGCCTTCCTGATTTACTGCATACTGCCCGTCCGCCTCTTTCTGCTCTTCGCACCGCCGGTAAGACTGATCAATTTTTTAATCTGTCTGGGTTCCCTTGCGCTTTTAATCCGGTCCATGGCCCTGGAGATCAAGCTCCCCAAAATCTGGTGGATGATTTTCTTTAAATAATAAAAGGGAGATATCATGCCATGAAATGCCAATGTCCCGAATGCCTTAAATCATTCTCCTTCGACGAGAGAAAGTATAACCAGAAATCGGTGGTCTTCAAGTGTCCCGCCTGCGGCGGCCGTATTTCCGTGGATATCCCGGGATCGACCCCGCCCCCTCCGGAGAAAAAAACACCGGAGGCGACGGG
>CALCJG010000242.1 GCA_937967705.1 uncultured Spirochaetia bacterium | reverse complement strand
AGATTGAGCATGCGCAGCATGTGATTGAAGGTACGGGCCAGCCTGGCGGTCTCATCGGAGCCCCGTACCGAAACCGGCTGATCAAGGCTGCCGATCTCGATATTCATCACCTCCCGGGTCAGCCGGGCTATGGGGCGAGTGATAAGGCCGCTCAGGAGGAACCCCAGCAGGGTCACGGCGAGGATGGACACGCCCATCAGCCCGTAGGCCAGATAGCGCAACCCCGTTATGCGGGCCAGAACCTTCTCCCGGGAGAAAACCAGCCGGCTCACGCAGGATGAGGTACGCCCGGGTAGGGAAACGCCGGCGTAGAACTCCAGAAAGGACCCCTTCACGCCGGGGTAGCTCGTTTCACGGAAGGGGGTGATGTCATGGAACATCCGGACATCGTCGTGCCGGATGCGGGAGGTATCCATGCCGTCGGGAAGATTCCCCGGGGACTCGCCGAAGCTCGAAAGGACCAGGCCGTTCATCTCCCTCCGGGAGGAGAGGAGAACCGATTCCGCGAAGACCAGACCGTCTCCGGCAAGGGGTTTAAGGGAGGAGAGCACCTCCTTCAGGTCCACCCGGGTGCTCGGGATGTCCCCGCCGTTCATGAGAAGAACCGTCAGGGCCGAGCGCGCCAGGATGCGGCTGTGCACCTCTCCCTGATGGGTTATGAGGCGTATCTTTTCCCCCTCCTCCCTGCTCAAAAGGATGAGGGAAAGGGGCAACGTCGCCAGCAGGATGATCAGGATGAACATCAGGATCAGCTTATACTTGATCTTCATCCCTATAATTTATCTCAGCTTCTTGAGTGCTTCATGCCTTTTTTTGGCCCGGGGGAGATAAATTTTAGCGGTGCGGTTTTCGGGATCGATCAGGAGCAGCCGTTGCATGACAGCGATGCACCGGGCGTATTCCTTTTTCTCGTAGAGGGCAACCCCCTCCCTTGCCAGCTTGCGAATCTCACCGGAAAGCAACTGACGAATTTCCTTCAACTTGTCGGAAGCCTCCGGGAGATAGGCGGCGGCTTTCTGGAGAAGGGGGATGGCATCGTAATAGCGTTTCTCATCCACCAGGGACAGGGCTTTTCCGTAGGTTTCGACGGTTTCGCGGATAAGAGCAAGATAGCGCACCGAACCCTCGTGTTTGGGCCTGATTTTGAGCACCCGTTCAAAATTCAGCCTGGCTTCGGCCAGTTTGCCCTCCTTGAAAAGACGGACACCGCGATTATACTCCGCCTCCGCCTCGGCAATCTTCAGGAGCCCCCGCTCCGCCGGGGGCCGTTTTTCCTCCACCCGCCGGGCGGCCGCGTCGAAATTATAGGAGATGGCCGCAAAAAAACCGGAAAGGGCGAGGGTCTTCCCGGACAGCTGCATCCTCGAATACTCGTAGCCCACACGCCCGCCGAAACCGGCTCCCAGGGGGAAGAGGAGCCCCGCCGTGCCGCCGAAAACCGGTTTAAAGGTCCTCTCCTCCCTGCCCGAAAGCCGGGCGTCCAGTTTCAGATAACTTCCCCGGACGAAGGGGCCCCCGAAAATCTGTAGGGGGGGATAGAGGGTATAATAGAGGAGAGGGCTTCCTCCCGCGCTGAATTCCTCCACCCGGCTGCGGGTATCCCTGATCGGATACCGTCCGTAGAGAAAATCCGCCTCGAGCATCACGTAGGAAAACACGAAGGAATTGATGAAGAGACCGAAGAGATAGGGATTTTCCAGATATTCCCTGTAATTGCCCTGAACCGAAGGATGTCCCCCCCTCACGCCGATCAGCGTATCCCCCGGAAGGATCCGCTCCTCATAGCCCCCGGACAATCCGGGCAGGAGGAGCAGGATGACAACCGTCAGGAGCAATCTTTTCATCATATGCCACAGGCTCCGGTTCATGCAGCGGCTCACCCTCCTCGCGTTATCAGGAACAGAACTATCCGCCCTGTTTCAGCCTAACAGCCGGCTTGGTGATTTCAAGCATTATTTTATTCCGGGAACATTTCAGGGAGTATCAGGGGTGTAGGACCAGAGTTCAGAGAGATAGACCATGCTTCCGCTGCTGTACTTATATCCGCCGTAGAGGATCAAAAGCCCGTCATACGCCACACAGCGGTGGAAGGCACGCCCCCCCGGACCTTCACCCGCTTGCGTCCAGGTGTTCGAAGGGATATCATAGGCCCAGAGATCGTTGAGAACCGTGGGGGCCACGGAGCTGATGAGCGTCGAAGGCCGGGAACCGCCGTACAGATAGATCCTTCCCCCCACATAGGCCATCGCCGCCCCCTCCCGGGCCGCCAGGCTCGACGGCATCGTCCCCAGGAGCGTCCAAGCATCATCGGTTATGCTGTAGACCCAGAGTTCGTCCTTGACCCGGGCCTCCGAGGAGGAATACCCCCCGTAGACATAGATTTTGTCCCCCACCAGGGCCGAGGCGAAATTCCTCAGGGCAGGCCCCTCCGCCAGCTTGCTCCAGCGGGGCTTGCCGGGCTCGTCCAGGTCCAGGGAATAGACCGTTCCGGCCACATTGGTTCCCCCGCTGGAACCTCCGTAGATATAGAGTTTGGTATGGCTGTCGGCGGGATCGACATAGGCAAACATCGCATGGCCGCTGCGGGCGGGGGCAAAGGGACCGTTGGTGTCGGAGGTGGTAATCTCGGCGCTCCAGGAAGCACCCGAGGGATCGTAATACCGCAGGTCCGTGAGGGTACCCCCCCCGGAATCCTCTCCCCCGAAGATATAGAGCCGGCTCTTGGCGTAGGCCATGGCCGAGAGGGTTTTATATCCTGTCGAGGTGAGCAAGGTACCCCCCAGCGTCTCGGGGTCATAGCGCCAGAAATCGCTCCGCACCCCGGCATATTCCTCGCCGCCATAGATATAATACTGAGCATCGGCCAGTATGAATATACATCCGCTGCGGGGGGTAGCCAGGGAGCCGAGATTGACCCAGCTGCTGGAAACAGGAGGAGAGACCGGACTCTCCTTGTTTGCCTTCTCCAGGGCCTGTTCCTCTTTCATGGTGTCCAGGAATTCGTCAGAGCAGGAAAATAAAAAAAGAAGAATAAACAAAAAGGAAGCAAGATAGAGCATTATCCCTCTCCTCCGTTTCTCTTTATTCTTCTCTCTCCACTTCACGATATGTTTACCTTATCAATTTATCCTCAATGCCCCTTTACACATTTGCGACTTGTGTTCTGCCAGCTTCGATAAATCACCAAATACCAATATAATCCCACTTGGGCTTTTTGGCAATCCTTTCCGAATAAAATTCCGAAAACTATCCGGTTTTTTCGATATTTTCCGGGAAAACAAGGCTGACCACGGTCCCCTTGTCCCGAATGAGACTGAGGGTTCCCCTGAGTTGACGCACAAGGCCGGTTATCAGCTGATATCCCAGGGTGGCAGTGCGGTCCAGACCGAATTCCTCCGGCAGTCCCCGGCCGTCATCCCCCACGACGAGATGAAACGATCCGTCCCCGTTCCGGGAAAACATCAGAAAGATGCGCCCTTCCCGGCCCGGGGCAAAGGCATACTTAAGGGAATTGGACATCAGCTCGTTGATGATCTGAGCGCAGGGAATGGCCTGATCGATCCCGATTTCAAGCTCCGAAACCTCCAGGGAGAGATCTATATATCTTCGGTCCACATTATAGGAGTCGAAGAGATAACCGGCCAGGGCGCTAATGTAATCATGGAAATTGATCCGGGCAAAGTTTTTGGACTGGTACAACTTCTCATGCACCAGCGACATGGCCCTTATCCGGTGGGCGCTTTCCAAGAACAGCTTCCGATAGGTATCGTCGGGAACATACCGGGACTGGAGGTTGATAAGACTGGAGATGATCTGCATGTTGTTCTTCACCCGGTGATGGATCTCCTTGAGCATCAGCTCCTTCTCCCGGAGGGACGCCGTGAGGTCCTGCTGGGCCCTTTTGAGCTCCGTAATATCCCGGCCGAGCCCCACGATCCCCACGACACGCTGATCGTCCAGACGCAGCGGAGAAAGGGAGGTCTGATAATAGCGGACATCCTGCCCCTCCCCCAGGACCCATTCATAGGTGAGCCGTTCCCCTGCCAGGGCCTTCCGGTTATTCTCCATGTGTATGGCCCCCGCTTCCCGGCCGAAGATTTCCTCCGCCGTCTTGCCCAGGAAGCTCTGAACCAGATCTCCGCTTTCTTTGACCCACTGTCCGTACAGCCCCGTATGGCGGGAATGATCATCCAGGGTAAAGACCACATCATTGACAGATTCCACCAGGGACCGGAACCGTTCCTCGCTCTGCTGGAGCCGGTCCCGGGAGAGGCTGCTCATCAGGGATATTACCGCCAGTCCCGCGAAGGCCTCCGCGATTTCGGCGTCATCCTCGTCGAAGGGCTCGGGCTTGTTTATGAGCAGGAACAGGCCGGACATCTCCTCCTTCAGGAGAAGGGGGGAGACCAGGAGATTGCCGGCCCCCAGGGATGCGGCCAGGGAGACAACCGGAGTGTCCGGGAGCCCGTCCCGATCGCCGGAGAGAGTGTTCCCGCAGGCGAAGAGGGCATCTGCCAGGGCCCTGTCCTGTTCTATTTTTTCCCGGAAACGGTTCGAGCCCTCTCCCCCGCCGTCTATCACCTCTATGACATCACCCCCGACTGGACGGAGCACCAGGAGTATCGCCTCGGCGCCGGTATATCGATGCAGTCCCGACAGAATACTCCGGGCCGTGGAGGGAAAGTCCCTGCTCCCCAGGATCATCCGGGCCCCGTTGAGGAGCAGGGTAACCTCCGTTTCCCGGCGCAGCGATTCCAGCAGGGCCTTGTCCAGCGCTTTTTCATTTCTCTGAAGATCGCTGCGCGTCTGCTCGTAATACGTTATGATGATTCCGAACCCCACAAGAATGCCGAGGATGGCACCGACCAGATATCCCCAGGGGAGAGCCCATTCCTCTATCCAGCGGAAGGGATAATTCAGCTTGTTGCCCCCCCATAGGATCAAGGATATTCCGGTAAGATATATTCCCAGATTACGCTCTTTGTGAGTATAGATAAAGGCCAAACCGGTCCATAAATAGACCCCTCCCAAAAAGAGGAAAATGGGGAGGCTCATCAGAAAGGGGCCTTTACCGGAAAAGGTCGTATAGAGCAGCCATCCGTATAAGAGAACCCCGGGAAGGGACCACCATCGGGACATTCTGCGATCCAGGAAGCGAGCAAACCCCCCGACCAGCAGAAAACCGCTCGTCAGGACACATATCTGATTGAGAGCGAGGAAGTACAGGATGTCCGGATAAATAAAATACAGGATGATAAACAGATAGCGAAGACTGTGGAAAAGCCAGCTCAGCGTCCAGATCCCCATGAAATCCTCCCGCTCCTGCCGGTAAAGATACAGGTAGATCATCGTAAGGATCAGGCTGCTCCCCAGCGGGTAGGTTATGGAAATCAGCAGTGCGTTCATTCTCCGCTCGGCCCGAAAGTCGGCTCCCCTTTCACGGGCTCCTTTTCATAAAGAATCTCGACAGCATGTCAAAAGTGTTTACAAAAGAACGACATGGGCAATAATGTCTTACGGATGTTCATGGGAACCGAAATACCCATTATTTTGCAGAAATTAAGTAAAAGATTTTTTGTCCGTTTACGATCACGGTACTATATTTATAGAGGCATTAAAAATATATTCAAGAGGGTGCGACTTGTCCACTAATTATTGCAACAAAATAGATCCCGGAACTTGGTATGATTATTTCAGGCTGCCAGGGACACGGTCCATTATCGAAACAGGGAAGGCCTGAGAATCCACTTTCCGGATTAAGAAGAATTGACCATGAAAAAAAACCTGAAAACCTATTATCATAAAAACCAGTTCGTCATGGAATTGCTGCTGGAGGAATTCAAGATATCGGAGACGGGAAAGCTCACTCAATTCATCGAAAAGAACCTCAACCGGTACAATTACCCTGATACGATTTTCGACCTGAAAAACATCAACCATATCGATTCCATAGGCATCGGGATGTTCCTCGCCACACGCAACATATTCGTGGATCATGCCCGGGAGATGGTCCTCGTCTGCCCCACTGAAAAGGTTCAGAAGATGTTCGATTCCATCAATATGGATCGATTCTGCAAGATCTTCACCAGCCTGGATGAGGCTGCGGAATATTTCCAATCCAAGAAGCCCTCATGACCTCCCCCGGTTCCAGGACCGGGAGAAACACATTCAGGACGGCATCCTGTTGTGATAGAGGGTCTGCGTGGGATAGGCGAATGCAATTCCCCGTTTGCCGAACTCCTCGAAGAGGCGCAGATTGATCCTTTGCTGGAGGTCCATGTACCGGTTGTAATCGGGCCCCTTCATGAAATAGACCACTTCAAAAAGAAGACTGAAATCACCAAAAGCCTTGAAGGAAACCCTATCCACCGATACCCCTTCGTTTTCCTCCAGCACCCCCCTTATCAGCCCCGGCAGGGTCTTCAGATCCTCCAGGGAAGTCTCGTAGACGACTCCCAGTTGAAAAAGGACTCGACGTTGTTCCATCTTGCGGAAGTTATGAATGCGCGAGTTGGTCAGGTCCTTGTTGGAAAAGATCAGCAGTTCGCCCCCGAGACTCCGAACGCGGGTCGATTTGATCCCTATCTTCTCCACTACCCCCATTTTGTCATCCACAAGAATAAAATCGCCCTGGCGAAAAGGCCGGTCGAAGAAGATAATGAAATAACTGAAGAGATCCCCCAGTATGGCCTGGGAGGCCAGGGCGATGGCTACACCCCCTATACCCAGTCCCGTAACGACGGCGGATATCTTGAAGCCCAGGTTATCCAGCAGGAAGACGAGACCGATGGTCCAGATGAGAAGGTTGATGAGAGAGGATATCCCCCGAAAACTCCCGGCACCGTTCCCCGCCTCCTCCCGGCGGTCCCAGTAGATCTTCATGCTGCTTCGGACAAAGGATGTGACGGCACGGATACCCAGTAGGGTGATGAGTACGGCGAAGACCCTGTGAAACAGGAAGCCCGCCTTCTCCGGCAGACGCAGATAGGAAACCGCCCCAAAAAACGCGAAGAAATAGAGAAGGGGCAGCAGGGACTTCTCGATCAGGACCACCAGGGAATCATCCACCACATTGTCTGTCTTTTCACTCCACGCCTTCATCCGGCCGAGGATCATCCTGCGAAAGATTCGCAGGAGCAGGACCCCCAGGACGAACAATCCCAACGAAACGAGATAATCCCTCAGAGGGTTCTGGAAATAGACGCTCCCTAAAATCTCATCAAACACAATCATCCTCCCTTTTGCAATAATCCTTGAGGTTACACACATTTTACGGGGATGACAAGTGTTTTACTGGTTTTTTCACGATTCCGCTCATCACCCCCCGCCTGATTCGCTTTTATCCCTGCCGCCTGCCCATAACCCCGAAAAATGAATTGAAATCTGAGGCTGAATTATATACATTTGCCTGACCTCATCTATGTGAACAAAGAGAGTACTTTCCGGGGCTCCGACGGTACCGCAGGAGCCGGCATCACCGTTTTGCTGATAACGACAGGAATGCAATCATGAGCGGCTTTATCAAGTACGAGATCATCTCCCTGTTTTTAGGTATCGCCCTGATGCTGGGCACCGCCAGGCTCATGGGCGAGCTTTTCCGGCGCTTCCGTCTGCCCGCCGTGGTGGGTGAGATCCTGGCGGGCATTCTCATAGGCAAGACGCTGCTGGGAAAACTGGCCCCCGGGTTTTACGAGTGGATGTTTCCCATCGTCACCAAAAGCACCGTCTCCCTCGATGCGCTGATCCTTCTGGGAGTGACCTTTCTGCTGCTCATAGCGGGGCTCGAACTGGATCTCTCCTCCGTCTGGAAGCAGGGGCGTTCGGTGATATGGATGAGCCTGTTCAACATGCTCTGTCCTTTTGCTCTCGGCTTCAGCCTGGCCTGGCTCTTCCCCTCCCTCTTCGGGAAAACCGGCGGCGGCTTCGTCTTTTATCTTTTTATGGGAATCGCCCTCTCAATAACGGCCCTGCCCATAATAGCCAAGATTCTCATGGATATGAACATATTCCATTCGGACTTCGGCATGATGGTCCTCACCTCGGCTCTGATCATCGATCTCTTCGGCTGGCTGCTCTTCTCCGTGCTCATACAGCTGATGGAGACCGGGGCCTTCAGCACCCTCATCATCCTGAAAACGGCCGGCCTCACGCTGGCGGTCTCCCTGCTCATACTCACGGCTCTCCGCTATCTCATCAACCGGACACTCCCCTGGATACAGGCGAATACCGAATGGCCGGGAGGGGTCATCGGGTTTATCATCATCCTCGGGCTGATCTTTTCGGCCCTTGCCGAAGCCATTGGGCTGCACGCCATTTTCGGGGCCTTTCTGGCGGGCATCGCCATAGGGGATTCGGAGCATCTCCGGGAGCATACACGAGAGGTCATCAACCAGTTCATCAGCAACATTTTCGCGCCCCTCTTCTTCGTCTCCATCGGTCTCAGGATTGATTTCGTCCAGAGCTTCAATCCCCTGCTTGTCCTCATCCTGCTCATGATCGCTTTCGCGGGGAAGATAGGCGGCTCCCTCCTGGCGGGGCGAATCTCCGGAATGCGTCTCAGGGAATCCCTCTCGGTGGGCAGCGCCATGAGCGCCAGCGGGACCATGCAGATCATCCTGGGCCTGACGGCCATGGAGTTCAAGGTCATCAACAACGAGATTTTCGTCGCCATCGTCATCATGGCCGTCGTGACCACCGTGATGAGCACGCCTTTGATGAAACTCTTCATGGAAATGAAAAAGACACGGGATCTCGCCAGCCTTATCGAAAGCCGGTTGTTCATTCCCGGACTCAGGGCTAAAACCGCCCTTGAGGCCATCGAGGAGATGTCGGTATCCGCGGCTCTGAAAACAGGGATCGCCGCGGATACCATAACCCGGATGGTGCAGGAGAGGGAGATGATCATGAGCACCGGGATAGGAAACGGGATAGCGGTTCCGCACGCCCGTATCAGGGGCCTGAAGTCCCCCTGCCTGGCCGTCGGAATCTCCCGGATGGGTATAGACTTCAACGCCCCGGACGGCATTCCCGCAGCCCTCATCTTTCTGATCCTGACCCCTTTTGAGGACAGCGATTCGCAGCTTCAGATACTTGCGGAGATATCCCGCATCTTTATACAGGACACCATAAGGGAGGAGGCCCTGGGAGTGAATACGTACTCCGAGTTCCTCACCCTGATCAAGATCGCCGCGTACGGCGGCGCCAAGGCCTGAGGAAAGGAGGCAACGATGAGATTAAGCGAAAGCGGGGAGTCGGGGAGATGAGAATCGAGGATATAGTACGCAGCGACGTCGAGAGGCTCTTCATTATCGATCGGGAGTGCTTCGTCATCTACACGGGCAATTCCCTGGAGGACGACAAGCCCTTCATCCGGATCGGCAACTATATCGATCTTCCCGTTGATCTCATCCCTCTCGTGGAAAACATCGTCATCACGGACCTCATCATCGGCAACCCGTCCCACGAGCAGTTCAACATCGACATCAAGCTGCTCTCCACAAACCGCTATATCGGCAGCCACCAGATTGTTAAGAAGTATCTCGATTTCCAGAAGAATTTCGTACTGGACCTCACCAACGCGGCCATCGTTGAGATCGAGAAGGACGTTCCGTTCCTTTCGAAGGAAAAGGACATCCCCGACCGCCATTCCTTCATGGGCATCTTCTATAACGACGGCAACTTCCGCATCAACCGCGGCAAAACCGGCATCCTCGACCTGAAGGACCGCCTGTCAAGGGCTTTCGACGATTCCCGGATGCACGACCACCTGTCGGATATCAACAAGGGTCAGAGCCGCTACGGGGGTGCGGGTCTCGTCATCATCAACAACAACCCCCTGTTTTACAGGAACGGTTATTTCAGCTTCTACCATTTTCCGCGGAACTATTATGAAAGCTTCCACACCCTTCAGATCGACCCGTCCCTGATTCGTGAAATCCTGCTGCCCTCCTCGAATTTCATCCATGTGACAAAATTCCTCAAATGGAAAAACGGGCGGAAGGGACGAATCAAGCTCTTCTCGGATTTCCGGGAGCAGATCGACATCATACAGAAGCTCTTTGCCGATGCGACGATCCTTCGCAGGGACTTTTCCGGATTCAGCCATGACACCGGCGACGGACTGAACATAAAAAATTACAGCGACTCCTTCAACATCCGGCTCTCATACCGCAAGGTCAAGCCTTCCATGAAGGACATCTCCGTGGCCTACATCAAGGGGCCTTCGGGCATTCCCGCCATTCTGAAGGATCGCCTGGATGCAATCTTCATCCACTACTCCGTTTACGAGGAAGCCAATCTGCTGCTGAAATCCGCTGCCGTTCCCCTGGCGGTCATCAACGACGGACACGCCAACGTAGCCAAGCTGCGGGATGCCGGCGTTCTCCTGGTCTACCCCGAGATACAGTACGATTTTGCCCATTATGAATCGATGGATGACCTGATCCGGGAAATCACCCCCCTCTTTTCCCGCTTTTCCCTGCCGGGGGAAACGAGCCCCCAGGAGATGGAAAAACTCTGCCAGATCCTGTCCGGGGAAAACCGCCTGGACAGCCAGGGCCTCCCGGAACTGGCGGAGATTTACAATCTGACGACATTCCTGAAAATCGCCCTCAACGGCCTTGCGGACCGGAAAACCGCCGCCACCGTTAAAAAGGCCCTTCAGGAGGCAGAAAACAGCCGGGACCGGGATTTTCTGCATAATTATCGGGACTCCATCCGCATACAACTGGCCTTTTACCAGGGGGGCATTTACGATTTTCTCCATCTCCAGCAGCCAATTGAAGCGGGAAAGTCCGTTTTTGATGAAATCAGACCTGTTGACAAGCCGGCTCTTCAGGGCCTCCCCTCCCGGGAAGAACGGGAGTTTTACCTGAGAATACTTGAGGACAGGGAACGCCTCAGACGCCTGCTCAGCCTCTACGCCCCGGCCGAAGATCAGAGCCGCTATCAGGAACTGCAGACCCTGAAGGAAGCCATTGAGGACCGTAAGAAGATCCTTTACCAGGCGGATGTCCGGGAGGAGACCGAACCCGCCCGGAGGGGGAAACCGGCCCCCTGGAAACGCTGGATCGCACTT
>CALCJG010000241.1 GCA_937967705.1 uncultured Spirochaetia bacterium | reverse complement strand
GCCCTCTTCCGGCATACCTGGAACGACGATTTCAACGGCCTGGCCCTGGCGGACAAGCGCCTCATCGCGCGCCTCCGCTCTGAGAAGGGGAAATGGGTGGATTACGTGATCGAGTTCACCCGGGGCATAGACAATCTCGTGGGCTATTACGAGGAACTGGCGGACCTGCACATACCCCGCCTCTCTCGTATATCCGAAAAGGCGGACTATTATTTCGACGTCTTCCTGAGCGTGGTAAAGAAGATAAAAACGGCGGAATATCTGAAGGAGATCGACCGGTACAATCAGACAAAACGCGACTATCCCGACATGCATGAGACGATCTTCTTCTCCGAGGTGGAGAAGAAGTATCCCGAATTCGAGGCCCATTACTCCCGCTTCCGGCTGGAGAAGAAAGAGGAGACGGGGGGCTACCGCATGGACCTGATCCGGTACCTCATGGACCATTCGCCCTTCATCAACAGCAGGGAAAATCTCTGGATGAAGTCGGTGATGGAGATCGTCCGGCGGACCTCACTCTATTTCGAACCGCAGAAACGGACCAAAATCTTCAACGAGGGGTGGTCCAGCTACTGGCACGAGAAACTCTTCCTCACCGATCCGCGGATCAGGGGGTACGAGGCGGACTTCGCGGCGGTCAACGCCAAGGTGATGCCGATGCCCAGGGCCGGCCTCAATCCCTACTCCCTGGGGTGGAGGCTTCTCCTCTACATCGAGGAACTGGCCGACCGGGGGCGGATATCCTTCGAGTATCAGAGAATACGAGATTCCCGCAAGCGCCAGAGCTACGATAAAAAAACGGGTAGCGGACGGGAATACCTCCTCTCCCTGCGGGAAACCCTTGACGACTTCCTGCTGATCAGCAATTTCGTCGACCAGGATTTTGTGGACCGCCATCAGCTCTTCGTTCTGGGCCGGCGTCTCAATGCCCAGCGGGGGGTCTGGGAATACTATGTCAAGAGCCGGGACGCGGAGAAATACCGGAAGATGCTCTTCGATTCCCTCTATCACCCCCCCCACATTACGGTGGACAAGGAGAAGACGGGCAAAGAGGAACTCTATCTGGTGCACAATTTTGAGGGGAAACCCCTCGTGAGGGAATATATAGGGAATACCATGCTGGGGCTGGAGTATCTCTACGGGGGGACCGTGATGCTGGAGACTCATGAATCCGACGGCAGCCGCGGCCAGCCGCGGGGAGACAGCCCCTCTCCGGAGGAGGAAGAGGAGCCCGAGTACCGGAGGGTGCTCTATACCATGCAGGGGAGGAAGCTTTCTAAGAAGCTGCTCTGACGGTCTGCGGTTAGAATATCGGAATGAGGACGGTGAGGAAATGTCGGTGGAAAAGGCTCTCTCGGAGCTAAACAGCAAACTCAGTGAGAAGGAGCTGCGCCTGCCCGTATCCTTCGACGATTTTCTCGACTATGCCCAGCGCAGTCCCAACAACGTATTGCGAAACATCTTTCAGCTCTTTTCTGACATGATCGACTTCTATATCGGCAAGGGGGAGGATGATAATCCCGAGGATCCGGAGTTTGTAAACTTCGTTAAGTACGACTGCTCGCGGCTCTTCGTGGAGGGAACCGACACCCCCTTCCTGGCGGACCGTCCTTTCGCCAACCGGCTGGTTAACCTTGCCAGATCCTTCCGTACCGGTGCCCAGCGCAACAAGATCTATATCTTCGAGGGGCCCACCGGGAGCGGGAAGAGCACCTTCCTCAACAATCTCCTGAAGAAGTTCGAGGAATACACCGATCGGCCGGAGGGGTTTACCTACGAGATCGTCTGGAGGATCGACAAGGAGCGGATCGGGGGCTTCGGGAACTGGCAGGACGTTTTCGACCGGTATCAGGACCTGCGGGGCCATCATTCCGGTGAGGGGGAGGGCAGCGTGGTGGAGGAGATCCAGCAGTTCCTCACATCCATGGAGCCCCTCGAGGTCGGTTGTCCCAGTCATGACAATCCCATACTCATCATTCCCAAAGCCTACCGGAGGAATTTCCTGGATCATCTCATCACCGACGAGGCCTTCAAGGAGCGTCTCTTCAACCGCAAGGAGTACGAGTGGGTCTTCAAGGAAGACCTCTGCACCATATGCAGTTCCCTCTATCACACCCTGCTGGACAAGCTGGAATCCCCCTCGGAGCTTTTCAGGATGATTTACGCGCGGAAATACCAGTTCAACCGGAGGCTGGGGGAGGGGATCAGCGTCTTCAATCCCGGCGATTCCCTGAAGAAGGAACCCATACACAACCCGGTCATACAGAAGATACTCAACAACCTTCTGAAGAACAGCAACGCCGTCTACTATCTCCACTCCTCCCTGGCGCGGACCAACAACGGCATTTTTGCCATCATGGACGTCAAATCCCATAACAAGGACCGCATCATGAATCTCCACGGGATCATCAGCGACAGCGTGCACAAGGTGGAGCACATAGAGGAGCATATCAACTCACTCTTCATCGCCCTGATGAACCCCGAGGACAAGGACGTTGTGGAGAGCGTCAAATCGCTGGGCGACCGGATCATGCGCATCCCCATCCCCTATGTGCTGGATTACCGGACGGAGGTGGAGATATATCACAACAAGTTCGGCAGGGAGGTGGACAACCGCTTTCTCCCCCGGGTGCTGGAGAACTTCGCCCGGGTGGTGATCTCATCCCGGATCAACACATCCTCCGGCACGCTAAAGGAGTGGATTAAGGATCCCAAGGTCTACGAGCAATACTGCGACAAGGATCTGCTGCTGCTGAAGATGGAGCTCTATTCCGGGCATATCCCCACCTGGCTTTCGGAGGAGGACCGCAAGAGCTTCGACGCGCGGCGGCGGCGAAGCATCATCGCCGAGTCCGAGAAGGACGGTCTGGACGAGGGGTGCATCAGCGGCCGCAAGTCCATAGAGATCTTCAACGAATTCTTTTCCAAGTACGCCAAGGAGGGGTCCCTCATTGACATGGGGCGTGTGCACCGGTTTTTTCATGAGAGGAAGGATCAGTTCAGGACCATCCCCGAGGACTTCCTGGATTCCCTGGTGCGCCTCTACGATTTCAACATACTACAGGAGGTCAAGGAATCCCTCTACAGCTACAATGAGAAGGAGATCGCCAAGGACGTGATGAACTATCTCTTCGCAGTCAATTTCGAGCCGGGGAGCCATCTCAAGAGCGTCTATACGGGAATGGATCTTGAGGTCACCGAGGAGTTTTTCCGAAAAATCGAGGAGCGCCTGATCAGGGATACCTCCCGCGAAGACCCCCTCCAGTTCCGGCAGTATGTTCAAAAGGAATACGCCTCGAAAACCCTCACATATGAGATGGGGGTCGAGAAAAAGCACATACGCAACACCGCGCTTTTCAGGCTGCTGCTGGAGAAATATCAGTACAATCTGAAGGAGACGGTCCTCAATCCGCTCATAGACAACGACAATTTCCGCAGCGCCATCAAGGACTACGGCACGCCCTCCTTCAATTCCTACGACAAAAACATCACGCGGGACGTGCAGCTCCTGATGAAAAATCTGAAAAAGAACTATCAGTACACCGATGAGGGGGCCAAACAGGTCTGCATCTACATTATTGACAACAGGATTCTGGAAAAGTTCGGGCGGAACGCTGCGGGGTGATGGGCGGCGCCCCTCAGACCATCGCCTTTTTCCTCACATACTCGTCCTCAAAACGGGACTTGGTGATGATGTAGAGGGGATCCTTCTGCTTGACCCGGTTGACGGTCTTGAGTATAGAGGGTTTCATGTCGTAGAAGACCAGCTTTATTTCCCGGTTGCAGGCCTCCCGGGCGAAGTTGCCCATGTAATGAGCGGCGGACGAGTCGACCGAGTTGAGGTCATGGCAGTCAATACCCACCACCCGGGGGCTCTTCCGTATCTGAGCGCTCCAGATCTCCTGGAAAAGACCGATGTTGTGCGGGTAAAGATCCCCCTTCAGGTGGATGATGGTCAAATCATCCCTGATTTCCACCACAGTACCAATGTTCATAGCGACCCCTCAGTCAGACAAGTATTTCTGTATATATACAAGCTGTCTCTCTCGGTACAGACAATATTGGCTGTCGAAATCGCTGTCAATTGATAATCAAAAAAATATTACTGACAAAATATGTCTTAAACATAAATATGTATATGGTATTGTAAATATGACAAATTCAAGCTGCTGATGCAGTGGAGTGACGTTCCCTCCCCCTGTTTTCTTCCTGCCGGTTCAATACTCACATCCCAGACAATCGTGGAGCCATATACGGGCGGCAAGGAGCACTGAAGGTGCGAATCTAAAAATATTAGCTAAGACTAATATTGTTATTGACGTATTACATCTTTTGCGCCATGTTGTATTCATTGCAGGACGGGAGACGGTGAGGTTCGGAGCCCTGAAGCGGAACGGTGCCCCCTGAGGGGGCATGACGGGGTGATCAAAGGCAGGAAAGGAATCCCGTGCTCCTTCTCAGCCTGCTCGTATTTAACAATCACAATGAGGGAGAAGATTATGATGGAATTGATAGAAAAGGGCGGAATTGTCATGTGGCCGATTGCGGGGTGTGCCCTGGTGGCGCTGGCGATCTTCAACTATGGGCCGATGTATGGCGTGGTGAT
>CALCJG010000240.1 GCA_937967705.1 uncultured Spirochaetia bacterium | reverse complement strand
GCCGCGGTCCCCAGGTCTCATAAGTCGTGTCGAAATCGGACCGTGAGTAGTCGAGTCCGGTGGGATCGTCGAAGCGGGAATCCCCCAGCTTCATGAGGAGTTTGAGGATACGGGTGACCAGCCGCGTCTTGGGCTCCGTCAGTCCGCGAAGCTGGCTCGAGTCGTATTCCGTCAGCAGCGCCAGCAAGCCGTCACAGCGCTTGTTGGGGTCGTTTATGTCGGAATCGTAGAGAAGGTTGAGAGGTGTCCGTACGGCAATGGGCTGGTAATAATTACGCTGTGTCCATCCGCCCCAGTAGGAGGGGTCGGTGTTGACCGTGAGATTGCCCACGCTGGACTGATAGCTGCGTTTGTGTATGCGGCGATGATGCGGTACCGAAGCGTCCGCCGTGTTGCCAGCTATGCGGGGCACCCAGGTATTGGAGGTGCTGGATCCGCTGTATTTATAGTAAAACCGGGGAAGGATGGGGATCATCATCGCCTCCGAGAACTTCTTCATCCGTTCCAGGGTAAGGGCCCGGTTGGCGGCCACGGAAAAATCGCGGTTCTGATTGTCCAGAAGCGTTCCCAGCAGGGTGATGATGAGGGGAAGCAGGGTGTTCCGCCGGTTCCACTTGCTGTCCCCGGCCTTAAAACCCTGATTGTTGCTCAGGTCGTCTGAGGTCAGTTTGCGGGAGCCGAGAGTGTCCACGCCGCTGTCGTTATAGGATCCCTTGTAGTAGCGGGGGAAGCCGAAGCGGTATACACCGGGGGCGTTGTGGGTTACGCAGGGCGGATTGACGGTGCCGCTGCATATGGAATGCCATATCGTGTCAAATCCCAGGATGGTATCGCCGAAGACGTGCATTACGATGCGGTAATCCCCGGGATGGGGGCTTGTTTCAGCGGTATTGTTGGCCACGGCCCAGACGTTGGCGTCGGAGCGGTATTTGCGTGCCGAGGTGAGGCCGGCGATCCCGTTGCCCTGAACGATCTGAAAGGCCCCCGCGTTGGAGAAGCCGTCCAGCGCCTTGAGGCTTAAGGGAACCACGATGGCGAAGGTCTTTTCCGTCATGACCCACTGGTAGTTGCGGAAGATGGCCTCTTCCGGGGAGGCGCAGGCCCGGCCGTCATAGTTCTGGGCGATGATTTCCTTGAAGCGGAAACGGTCGGCCTGAAAATTATCCGGCTCGCCGATGTACCATTCCGGGTCCACCTTGTAGGTTCTGATGCCCGTTCCCCCATCGGGAGTGAGGTACCAGTTGTTGACTCCGTCATTGACCACGTTGATCATGTAGTAATCGGAATACCAGGTGTCGCGGTAGCGGTTCCACCGCTCGTACTTGCCGTTATAATGGGAGAGGTCCCTGCCCCCGTCCCACAGATCCGAGGCGCTTTCCGCCACCGGGTCGTCGCCGTCTGCAGGGTAGACGAAGGCGCCGGTTGTCGTTTCCTTGAACGCGTAGATCTTACCGTTGGGGCGGTAAAAGACATACCAGGTGTGATCCTTCAGCCCGGTGCCGTCATCGTACTGGAAGGTGACGGTGGGTACATTCTTTCCCGCCAGGGAGGGGTCATAATAATAGGGGCCTTCGCCATTCCAGCAGGCCCGCACCATCCAGTAGAGGGTGTAACGGGACATGTTGGGATCGCCGAAGCCGTTGGCGGTGTAGGGCATGTAGTTGTCGGTACCGATAAAGGCGCCTCCGGTGGGATTGCCGCCGATGGGAACTCCCACGTCCCCCTGACAGGCCCCGCTCATGAATTTCTGGGCCGCCCAGTTGGTGGAATAGCCGAATTTAAAATCTCCCCGGTTGGATCGCCAGAATCTGGTTTTATGGCTCCGGGATACGGCGTTCTGATTGTCGTTGAAGGCCAGGGAGTAGGTGTTCATCCCCAGGGTCTCGGAACCGCCCATGGCGAAGAGGGAATCGTTGAAGGAGACGTATTCCACCGACGCGCCGTGGCCATGTTCCTTGCTGGGGTCGCTCGTCGAGGTGATTTCACCGTTGTCGCCCCCGTCCGCCCATCCGGCATCCTGGGACATGACGGAGAGGAAAATGAACTGTTCCAGATAGGATACGGGATAAGCATCGCTGCTGCGACGGTCGCGTCCGTAAGTATCATAGCGTATCAGGTCGTAAAGGCTCTCCTCGATGCGGGCAGTGTCCGGATCAAACTCTATCCTGCGGAGATTCTGAACCAGCAGGTCCAGAACATAATTCTTGTACTTGTCCCCGGAATAATCTGCTGATCCGATGGCCTTCAGGGGATTGACCTGGCTGATCAGGGATTCGGGGCGGTCTGACCGGGCCAGCAACCCTACGTTGCCGGGGAGCATGGACAGGATGAGGCGTCCCAGCTCCGAATTGGCGTAATAGGTGGTGTCGGAGGGATTGCGGCCGAAAAGCTCAATGCCGTTTTCCGTGTCGGAATAATGGCTGCCCCCCACGGTAAAATAATCTTCGGTATTCTCGATCAGCCGCTTGATGATGTCGGCGGGGTAGAGGGACCCGGAGGGGGTGGTTATGCTGGTCGCGGCCAGATTCCCTACCTCTCTCAGGATGTTGAACAGATCCGTGCTGATCTCGTCATCCCGAGCCAGGGTGCTCAGGGACATGAGGAAGGCGTTGATGCCCTGCACGGCGTTACCCAGTCCGATGTCGGTTACGCCGCTGGAGGCGATATCCCCCCGCTTGGTAACGAGTGATGTATCACTCGCAAGCCACATGCTGTAATCGGCCTGCATAAAGAGTTTTCCCAGGGTTTCCATGGCGTTGTTGATGGATTCTGAAAAATCATAGGTGGAAAGGCTGTCGATCTCATTGAGGGAGAGATCACGCATCCTTGCTGAAGAGTATTCCTCCAGCTGGAACAGGTTGGCGGTACGAATGATGGAAATCAGATCATCGGTTACATTGAGATCCTTTTTCCTGATGTCATCTATAAGGGAGAACAGATCCTGGGCGTAATAGGTGGATCCGGTGTTGCTATCCAGGTCGTCCTGATGTATGATGCGTCCCAGCAGCGTTTGCAGATTGTTCAGAACACTCTGCAGCGGGCGGTCCGTATTCTTGATGACTCGGGTGGAATCTTCCGTCGTAACAAGAAAATTGTCGAGATTGGTATCCACGGACCGCGATACGATGTCATTGACCGTCGTCTGATCGAGCCTGTCTACCGCTTCGTGCAGAGAGGGATAGGGATCAAGGATATTGAAAAGTTTGTATTCGGCATCCTCATTGACCTGGAACTCGCCCAGGCCGGATCCGCCGCAGCCCGCGGAAAGGATCAAGCCGGCGCTAAGGGAGAGACAGGTTAAGATTCTCCATAACTTCATTTCGAGACCTCCGAAAACCTTTTTTTATATTTTTATGTCCTGGACCATCAGTATGACTCAAAGGGCTGATGAACGCATAATCCGTGTCGAACAAAGATTCTGTTTATGCTTTTATGATAAACTCATCACAAAATGATAAAATGATAATCGAAATAGTATGGATTTATATAATAATACAGAAAGTCCGTCCGGACGTCAAGAAAAAAACCGACGAGTCGGTTTTTTTCTTGCGATTGGGGAAAACCTGTTGTCAGGAGTGCTTAGAATTTAATCCCGGCCTGCAGGCCGGCGGATATCTCCCCATAAAAAACATCATTGTTCTGTTTTTTGAAGAAATAATAGCTGAAAAGTATGTCCATGGGAGCCTGGAGGGGTATGCCGTTGTAGTACATGGAATAACCGTAGGAAAAGGCCTGAGCGGCCAGGGAGAGGCCTATACTGGGTACAGTATCGGAATAGATCGGGAGCAGTCCGGAGTATCCCAGATAGGCCCCGATGGTCAGATGATTAAAAAAGGTCAAACCGTAGCTGTTGCGGGACTGGGAGCGGTAAAACTTTTCCGTGTCCTTCGGGGTTTTGTTGACCCCCGTGCCTTCATAGGCGTATATGAAGCGGACGGTATCTCCATCCGGTTTTGTGAATTTCGTCATGCCGTAGGTACCCTCTCCGGAGAGTTTCCAGGATCGCCGTTTGCTTTCCAGGTATACATATCCGGCATGGGATTTGGAGGTGATGGTCCATATGCGCTTGTCCGCCTCAATATAGTGAGGGGCGTCCAGTCTCAGGTGCCGGTATCCGAAGGCGATCTTATAATACTCCTTGGAAAAGACGATCCCCCCCGTATATGCCTCCTGGAACATGTTGATCAGGTTCTTTTCTTCCGGAAGGAGGGTGATGCTCTTGGTCTTGTCCTGAAAAACCGTCGGTTCCTTTACCTTGACCTCGGTCTGAAAGACCCGGTATTCGCCGTTGACATAGATGCCAACCTTATACTGGGTTCCGATTTTTATCCGCAGGGGGGTGAGATAACCGATATAATTGATGACCTTTTCCCGGGTTTTGGCCTTCTCTTCCTTGGAGGTCATGTCTTCCCGGTTCTTGTACTCCTGATTGATGTTGTTGCCCTTGAATTTATTGTCCAGGAGGCTGTTCTTCACCCTCACATCCGCACCGATAAAGTCGAATCGGAGCCCCAGTTTGCAGTCATAGTAATAAAAGGGATAGGTCTTAATCTGCACCCTGTCACTTTCGGGCATCAGGAGGCCCGGATCTACCTTAAAGTAATCCATACCTGCTTTGGCCGAGATGGTGGGCCACTGCCACCGGAAGGGATTGAGCTTTACGGCGCTCTCTTTTTCTTCAGGTTTCACGGCGGGTTGAGGCTGCGGCTTGCTCTGCAGGAGGCGAAGCTTCTCCCGGTTTCTCTGCTGCATTTCCAGGATGCTGTTTAATCGCTTTTTTCTGTATTTGAAATAGCGGATTTTCCCAAAGTCAGTATCCAGAAAGTTTCTCTCATGGAATTCGACCGGGAATCTCTTCAGTTCCCGGGCGGGTATGGCGGTCTGGATCTCCCCGGCCAACTCCCTGTAAAAGGCATCGAAATTCCCTGTCTGGGCCTTGAGTACAGAGATGCAGAGCAGGGAAATCAGTACGGCGGCAGCAATCCTTTTCATGGTTTCTCCTCCTTGTCGTTGACCTCTCAGGAACTCGAGGCAATGTCTTCATAGACTTTCAGGTATTCCCTTGCTGTGTCTTCCCAGGAGTTGTGGTAGGCCACGGCGTTCTGTTGAAGCCGGGACCATTGCTTTTTATCGTGGAAGACGGGGAGTACCGATCGGATGACATCCCCGAGAACTCTGCTGTTGAGATCGTCGAACTTGAACCCGTTGCCCGTCAGGCTATCGCCGTCCCATTGCGAGATGGTGTCATCCAGGCCGCCGGTGGCCCGTACGACGGGAATGGTGCCGTATTTGAGGCTGTACATCTGATTGAGGCCGCAGGGCTCATAGCGGGAGGGCATGAGGTAGATGTCCAGACCCGCTTCCATGAGGTGGGCCAGATCCTCGTCGTATCCCCAGTAGAGCCCCACACGCTCGGGATACTTGCCCTTCAGGTATTCATACCATCGCACGATCCATTCCTCACCGGACCCCAGGATGGCAAACTGAACCCCGTTCTCCTGAAGCAGGGTTTCCAGGGTTTCCGCCAGAACGTCCATTCCCTTCTGATAGGTAAGTCGGGAGATGGTGCCCATGAGCGGGATTTTGCCGTCTATCCTCAGTCCCATCCTCTTCTGAAGGGCCTTCTTGCAAAGGGCCTTGCCCTTCATGTCCTCCACGCTGTAGACGGCGGGAATTTTTTCATCCCGGGAGGGGTTCCATTTGCCGTAGTCCACTCCGTTGGTAATGCCCCGGAGCCGTCCGCCGGCCTTTCGGAAGACCCCTGCCAGGTTGTACCCGTACTCCTCGAACTGTATCTCCCGGGCGTAGCGCCGGCTTACGGTGGTTACCGCATCGGCATAGAGAATACCCCCCTTCAGGTAGTTGACCTGGTCATAGTACTCCAGTCCGTCCTGGTGGAAGAGATCCCATCCCAGCTGCGTCCAGTAGAGATTCCCCTTGTCGAAGACGCCCTGGTATCCCACGTTGTGTACGGTCATCACGGTCCGTGTGGCGGTAAAAAAGGGATCGTGGGCGTAGAGGGTTTTTCTGTAGACGGGGATCAGGCCGGTCTGCCAGTCGTTGCAGTGGATGATGTCCGGCTCGAAGTCGAGGGCCTTCAACACCTCCATGGTCCCGTGGCAGAAAAAGGCAAACCGCTCGGCATTATCCGGATAGGCGTCGTAGCCGTTGTCGTAAAGGCCGTCGCGACCGAAATAATTATCATGTTCCAGGAAATAGGTGATCATTTCGGGGATGAAATGGGATTCGAAAACCGCCCCCCATTTTTCGTCAAATCCCATCGGCACGCCCAGCGGGGCGTGAATCAGCTTCAACTGGAAACGTTCCTTGTCCACGCGGTAGTAGCGGGGCATGAGGGTAAGGACGTCATGCCCCAGCTTTGAGAGAGCCCGGGGAAGGGAATAGGCGACGTCTGCCAGCCCGCCCGTCTTTACGAAAGGATAAGCCTCAGAGGTGATGAAGGCGATCTTCATGCCGGCTGTACGAGGGAGGGGAGATATCCCTCCGGAGCCTCATATCCCAGCAGGAATAGCAGAGTGGCGGCGATATTGGCCAGCCCCGGGTTGTCCACCGGAGCCAGTTTGTATTCTCCCTTGAAGAGGGGGTCGCAAAAGATGAAGGGCACCGGGTTCAGGGAATGGGATGTCTTGCTTGCGGGACGCCCCGTTTTGGGTTCTATCACGAAATTTCCCTTCTTGTCGGTCTCAAACATGTCTTCCAGGTTGCCGTGGTCCGCCGTCAGGATGGTTATGCCGCCGCTTCGGTCCACGGCTTCCAGGAGCCGCCCGATGCAGAGGTCCACCGTCTCGGCGGCAATGATGGAGGCGTCCAAGTTGCCGGTATGCCCCACCATGTCGCCGTTGGCGTAATTGAGCCGGATGAAATCATACTGTCCGCTTTCCACGGCAGCGATGACACGGTCGGTGATCTCCGCCGCTTTCATCCAGGGACGCTGGTCGAACTCCACCTTGTCCGAGGGGACTTCTTCATAGGTTTCGGACTTCTCGTCAAACTTGCCGCTCCGGTTGCCGTTCCAGAAATAGGTTACGTGTCCAAACTTCTGCGTTTCGGAGCAGGCGTACTGCCGGCATCCCGAGGCCACCAGGTATTCGCTTACCGTGCGGTCAATATGGGGCGGAAAGACCAGGTAGTTAGAGGGGATTTTTTTGTCGCCGTCATACTCCATCATGCCGGCAAATACCACATCGGGGATGCGGACGCGGTCGAACTTGTCCAGGTTCTTCTCCTCAAAGGAGCGGGATATCTCGATGGCCCGGTCCCCCCGGAAGTTGAAGAAGATGACGGAGTCGCCGTCGTTGATCGGCCCTACGGGTCCCTGGCTGTCGGTGATGGTGAAGGAGGGGAGATACTGGTCGATCACACCGGGGTCTTCGCTCCGGTAGGTCTCTATGGCCTCCCGGGCGGAGGAGAAGGCGCGGGCCTTGCCCAGCACATGGGCGTCCCAGCCCCGCTTTAGGATACTCCAGTCTGCCTCATAGCGGTCCATGGTGGTAACCATACGTCCGCCGCCGGAGGCGATGCGGTAGTCAAGCCCTTTGCCGGTGTATTTTTTAAGCTCCTCCTCCAGGGCATCGATGTATATGAGGGCGGAGGTTTCGGGGACATCCCGGCCGTCAAGAAGGGGGTGCACGCGCAGCTTTTTAACGCCCTCTTCCGAGGCTTTATTGATGAGTTTAAAGAGGTGTTTGATGTGGGAGTGTACGTTTCCGTCCGAAAGGAGCCCGATGAAATGCAGGGCCGCCCCGTTTTGTACGGGTTTATTCATCAGTTCCTTCCATATATCAGTGGTAAAGACACTGCCGTCTTCCAGGGCCCGGGATACCAGTTTGGCTCCCTGATCGAAAACGCGGCCGGCACCTATGGCGTTGTGCCCCACCTCCGAGTTGCCCATGTCGTCATCGCTGGGAAGTCCCACGGCCGTTCCGTGGGCCTTAAGGGTTGTATGAAGGCACTCCTGCATCATACGGTCAATATTGGGGGTTCTGGCCAGCCAGAAGGCGTTTCCCTCATTTTCCTTGCCTATTCCTAATCCGTCCATGACCACGAAGACCAGGGGGCCCTTCCGGGGAGTGAACTTTCCTTTCTTCAGGGGGTTCAGCATTCCTTATCCTCCAGCAGTAAACTTTCCAGATTGGCTATCTCAATGACCTTTTTTACGGTATCGGGGGGATTGATCAACTTGAATCTTCTCTCCTCCTCCAGCAGACGGTTTTTCATCTTCAGAAAAGCGGCCAGGGAAAAGGAATCGATGTGTCCCACATCCTTAATGTCTACTATGGCACCCCGGCTGTCGTTTTCCAGAAAATCCATGAAGATCTTCTCCAGATGCCGGAGGGTGTCGGAATCCAGGGGGCCTTTGATGATAAAAACCCGGTGCAGCTCATTGTCTTGAATTTCAATTTTCATGAGGGTGATCAACCTTTGAAAAAGCGGACTCCTGAAGCGCCATCAAAATGTCCGGCAGTCCGGGATTGTCCCTTTGCCGTAACACATCCCCCCTCCATTAAGAGGCTGAGATGACACTATAGCCTCCTTTAGTTAAGGAGGGATCCGAGGGAAAGTCAATTAAAAATTCTTTGACAGGAACTTTTCCAGTCCCGTCCAGATCTTCCCTCTGATCTCCTGGATGCGGAGTTCATCCACCTGGAGATATTCGTAGCTGAAATACCGGTCGTTGAAGAAGAGGGACCGTGAGAGGTCTATTCTGATCAGCGGGACCTGGGATGTTCCGTACTTTTCCGAAATGTAGCTGCGAAAAACAGGTTTATTGAAGGTAAAGCGTTCGGCAACCGTTGTGTCTTCATCATGAAGGGACTTTTTCATGGTCTCCAGCAGGCTGCGGGCCAGAGGTTCCGGGCATGTCCGGATGTTTCCGGAATCCGCGACTGCCCGGTTACTGATGGTCAGGAGGGGTCGGGGGCGGCCGCTGTCCCTGGCGCCGGGAGGGGCCACGGCCATCATCGTGTGGCACTCCAGAATCAGTCGTATGGTGCCCGTGGCGAGTATCTTTTCGGCGGTTTCGTGAAAGGGGAGATAATAGCGTTTGAGGATGTTGGCCAGGGCTATCTCGTCGGGAAAGACTTTATCGGGGAATATCTCCCTCCCCTGGGATGTTACGCTCTTGATGACGCCGTCCTCATTACCCGGCGGTATATCCAGGTGGGACCGGGCCTCATCCACAAAGAGCCGGGAGATGCTCGTATCTATGACGGAGAGGGTTTTTTCCCTGAAGTTGAATATCTCGTTGGCACAGATGTCGGATTCGAAGAGAAGGTCGAAGGGCGTCAGTTTCGTCAGGTCAGAAAGCTCCTCCGGTATCTGGCATCCGCCATGGGGGATCAGTATCAGGATGGGGTATTTGCCTTTCAAGATGCGTCCGTCCCTCCTGTTTCCGTCGCAGAGATGGGAAAAGTTCATCACGCCTGTGATCATCCGTCAATTCTTTTAAAGTTTGGCGCCAGTAAATTCAAAAAAGACTCCGGGGACGGAATTTGATTTGACCGCGCCGTTGGATTGTACGATAATGAACACAAGATCAGCGAGGGAGAGACCCGATGAAGCCCTATAAAACCGACAAAACCGGAGAGGATATCCTGGAGCTTCTCTCGAAAAACTCCAGGATAACGGCGGATGACATTGCCCGCCAGCTTGGTATTGCCGAGGAGAAGGTGAAGAAGTATGTCCAGAAGTTCGAGAAGGACAGGATCGTTCTGCGCTACAAGACCCAGATTAATTGGGAGCGGATCAAGCAACATGAAGTGAGAGCGCTCATCGAGGTCAAGGTGATTCCCGAGAGGGGTGTTGGATTTGACGCCATCGCCGAGCATATCTACCGTTTCCCGGAGGTCTCCTCGGTTTACCTCCTGTCGGGAAGCTATGACCTGCTGGTACAGGTGGAAGGCCCCAGCCTCAAGGAGGTTTCTCTCTTCGTTTCGGAAAAACTGGCTACGATCAAAAACGTCCAATCTACGGTATCCCACTTTCTTCTGAAAAAATACAAGGAGGACGGAGAGATTCTCGTTGATCAGCCGGAATCCAAGAGACTGCCGTTGAGCCTTTAGGGAATTGAGGGGGGATTATGGACAGCAAGGAACGGGTGGAACTGATCCGGCGGGGAAACGAGCATTTCAACAGGGGAGAGGTGGAAAAGGCCGTCGCCCTCTTCGTTAAGACCGGATACAAGGACGGCCTCGTGAGGGTGGCGGACTTTTTCTATTACGACAAAAAGATGCCCCTGATTGCCTACAAGTACTACCGCATGGCGGGCAAGCAGGAAAAGATCGATGAGATTTTCGGCCGCATGATAATGGCCCTCAGTAAATGGGTCAAGGAGGATTCCGGTTCTCAGTCCGAGGGGACCCCCGATTCCGGAGTTCATGTGGAGTTGCCTCCGCTGAAGGTGTCTCCCAAGTTGAAGATTTTTGCGGAAGAGATTTTAAGGAAACAGGAAGAAGAAAAGCAAAACGGATAATCTCCCCAGCCGCCTATCGACCTGCCTTACAAAAACCGGATAGGAACGAAAGAGAACCATGAAGGAAAGAAATCTGTTCCATTCTTCAACGATGTGGGGGTGAGAGCTCTATGCTAATGACAGCAAGTCAGAATATTGAAAATGGGATAACAGCATGAAGAGGACAGTGACAGGGTTTCTGTTGTTGATGCTTGTGATCTGTCTCGGGTCCGCCCCGCAGTCAGGTCTGCGGGCCGAGATCAGGGATTACGGTAAATATCTCGAAGAGAGCGTGTTTACCACCAGCCTGAGCAACGGGATAAAAGTGATACTGCTCAACCGGGGTTACACTCCCACGCTGGCGCTTAATATATCCTTTAAGGTGGGATCTGTTGAGGAGAGCTATCGCACCATGGGCGTGGCGCATCTTCTGGAACACATGCTTTTCAAGGGAACCGACAGGATAGGGACCAGGGATTACAAAAAAGAGAAGAAAATCATGGACCGCATCGAAGCCATCGGGTCAACCCTGGACATCCTGAGGCTCAGGAATCCGCGTAACGAGCGGATACCAGTTCTGGAGAAAAAGCTCAAGGCTCTCGAGAAGGAGCAGGATCAGTATATAATCAACTCCCCCTATGACAAGATATATTCTTCGGAGGGGGGTGTGGGGCTCAATGCCAGCACTTCCAGGGACAAGACGGAATACTACGTAGAACTTCCCGCTTCCCGGCTGGAGCTGTGGGCGTCCCTTGAATCGGAGCGTCTCCGAAATCCCGTTCTGCGCCAGTTCTATCTGGAGAGGGATGCGGTCCTTGAGGAGAGACTGCGCAGTTACGATTCCAACGGGGTTTCCGCCCTTTTTGAGAAGTTTATCGCCGAGGCCTTCATCGCCCATCCCTACCGGCATCCCATAATCGGCTGGCAGTCCAATATCAGGACTCTCTCGATTACGGATGTCCGGCGGTTCTACAATTCCCACTACATCCCTTCGCGGATGACCATAACCATCGTTGGACGTCAGGATACTGCGAAGACATTGAAAATCCTCCAAAAGTATTTCGGTCCAATGGAACGGTATCCGGGGCCTCCTGACGTTACAGTTGTGGAACCTGCTCAGAAGGGCGAGCGGCGATTCGAACTCAAGTTTGAAGCCAATCCCTATCTCGTGATCGGCTGGCACAAGCCTACCTCGCCCTCCCGGGACGATTATGTCTGTGATGTCATTGCCGAGCTGCTGGCCGGGGGCAGGTCCTCACGACTCTATAAGACCCTCGTACTCGAAAAAAAGATCGCCTCCACCATAGGCTCCTGGAACGGTTTTCCCGGCGCCCGTTACGACAACCTCTTCGTCATCACCGCCGCCCCCAGGAAAGGTCAGGATCTCTCGTCGCTGGAGCAGGGTATCTACGATGAACTGGAACGGCTGAAAAAGGATCTCCGGCAGGAGGAACTGGACAGGGTTCTCAACCGAATGGAGGCATCCTTCATCTTTGATCTCGATTCCAATAAAGGGGTGGCTGGTTTGCTCAGCTATTATCAGACCGTCCTGGGCGACTGGCACTATGTGACCGGTTACCTAAAGATTCTTAAAAGCGTATCCCGGCAGGATGTCCGGGAGGCGATTGACCGATATCTCATCAAGGATAACCGCACGGTGGGTTATCTGATAAACATTCGCGATAGCCGGAAACCCAGATGATATACGGGAGACATTATATGAAAAGTAAGTATCGTCGCATGGTATTGGCGCTGGTCGTTGTCCTGGTGATGACGGCAGGGCTCTCTTATCCCTCCAGGGCGGGTAATCTGGGGTTTTCCGGGGAGATCAGCCTGCCCAAAGTGGAATCCTATCGTACCGATACCGGGGTCAGGGTCTTTCATATTAAGGACGATTTGCCCCGGGTGGTTATCGTGATTTCGGCGGGTTTAGGCAAGCTGTATGAGAACAGGGCTAACGCCGGGCTTTCGGAGGTTATGGCAAAAATGTTTTCCCTCGGTGGGTGTGACCGTTATCCGGGGAACGCCCTATACAGCCGCGTCGAATCCCTGGGAGGGAGGATAAGCATAAGCGCTTCCTGGGAGCAGACCAGCATATCCCTCTCTGTCCTGGCGCGTCATGCCCCGGAGGCGTGGGATATCCTGAAAAGCCTGATGGAGGCGCCCCGTTTCGAGGAAAAATATTTCGAGGAGGCCCGTTCGCTGATTAAGGAGGAATTGAAGAGGGAAAAGGACAAGGCCAGCGAGTCCGCTATAAAGAAGATGAGGGAGATACTCTACGACGGCAACGGTTACGGCGCGTCTGTAACTGAAAAGAGCCTGGACGCCCTGACACTGGAAACGGTGCGCAAGGCCTGGGGGACCCATTTTACCTCGGGAAATCTCTCCGTAGGTGTCAGTTCTTCCCTGGATGTTCCGACGGTCCGAAAGGCTCTCAATGAGGTCTTTGCCCGTACGGCCCCCGGGGAGAAGAAGTATTACCGCGTCGATGAGGATCGGCTGATCCAATCCCTGAAGGAGAAGAACGGTAATATCTATCTTGTTCCCCGGGACATTCCCCAGGCAACCCTGGTTGTCGGAACCATCGCCCCGGGAATCACTTATGAGGGGAACGAGACTCTGCAGGTCATGAATTACATACTGGGTATGGGGTCTTTTAACGCTCGACTGATGAGGGAGATACGGGTTAAGCGGGGACTCTCCTATTCCGTCTGGTCTGTTATCCGAAACAGGAAGAATTCGGGTCTCTTTATGGCCTTCGCCCAGACCCGTAACGACTCTCTTGGGGAAACCCTTCGGCTGATGGAGCAGAACATTTCTCTGGTGGGCCGCGAAGGGGTTACGGGGGAGGAGCTGGCCTGGGCAAAAAAATCCCTGAGCAACAGCTACATATTCGAATTCGACACCACCGGCAGTATTCTCGACAAGTATCTTTTTCTGGATTACAATGAACTGAGGGAAACATATCTCAAGGATTATCTGAAGAGGGTAAACGCCGTTACGCGAGAGGGTGTTCTGAAACAGAGCGGGATCCTTTTTGGCAGGGGGTTCGTCAGGGTCGTTGTAGGTAAAAAGGATCTAGCCAAAGACCTTGGTAAGTACGGGAAGGTCATTCTGCTCGAAGACTGATCGCATGATCAGACAAGCCTCCGCATCGTCCGTCAGGAGCATCTAATTTCGGGGGATGGGTGGAGTTGAACCGGCGGGATATTGAGGTCAAAAGTTATTCGCGTTACCCAGGAAGTCCTCCAGCAGTCGGCAGCGGCTCAGTATATCCTCCGACTCTTCCACGGTGTTGGCCAGTGAGGTTCGAGCGTCATTGTAGAACTGTTTCTCGTTATAGGAAACATTCTTCTTGTCCTCGGGATTTTTTTCGAGGACGAAGTCGTTCAAGTCCTTCAGTATCTTCTGCAGTGTTCGGTAGAGTGTCCATATAGAGTAGTACATTTCCGAATAGAAAACATATTCCATCTTGCTCTTGTCCGAGGTGAGGGATTCCAGGATGTTCTTGCTCTTGGTGTCCAGTTTGGAGGCATAATAGGAGATGGAGCGGGGATAGTTCTGCAGCTCCTTGTGACTGTTCAGCGCCTTATCGATTCGCTGAATACCGTCAATGTCAATGTTCCTGAAGGCGTCAATCAGGTAGTGTGATTCGCCCTTGTCCTTTTCCGAAACGATGTTGGAGTTCTTGATGTTCATCATGATCCCGTTCAGGCGGGCCTTGTGGGTTTTCATCAGCTCAAGGACTTCTTTGATGAACCCGTCGGCATCAAAACTGCGCCTTACGGTCCTTTCCGGCAATCCGTCCTTGATCGGTTCTTCTGTGGGTTCATCCCCGGCAGCAGTCTCCTCATATAAGGTGTCCTCTTCGGGGGGATTTTCACGGGCAAGGGTGGAATCCATTTCCGATTCCACGGCATCTTCCATGCCATTGTCCTCCTCGTCCCTTTCACTTTGATGATCACCGTCACCCCTTCGGCTCTGGCGCAGGCGTTGAGTGATGAACCCGGCAGCCTTGGCTGGGGTTCTTATGATCTTGGTGATTTCTATCTTCTTTTTGATGCGGTTATACTTAAGGCCGTACATGTTAGATCGGAAGAGCACACGTCTGAACTCCAGTCACGAGTGGATATCTCGT
>CALCJG010000239.1 GCA_937967705.1 uncultured Spirochaetia bacterium | reverse complement strand
GATGCAAGAGACTCAGCGGAGGACCGCTGCCCCCTTGCGCACATCCCCCCGGTACTTGCGGTCTGATGCCACCAGGCGGCACTTGATCACGGTCATCATCGGATAGGTAACCTCCATTTTGGCCATCTTCTTCCCGATGACCACCATGAGTTTTTCCCCCATGGCCGGAGGATTTTTGATCTTGAGACCCACGACGATATCCTGTCCCTTTATATCCACCACCTTGCCTACGATGGTATAGGACTTCTTCTTTTCCGATGCTCCGGCCACGTCGGCGGCAGCGACCTCCCGCCAGCTGTATTCCGTAGTGTCGGTTATGTTCATATAGAGATGCTGGTTGATTTTGCACCCGGTTAACAAGATACCTGACGCCACAACCGCCATCAATGCCCGATAAACTTTTTTCATCCCGTTCCTCCTTTCCCTCATCCTCATTTCACCATTTCCGCGATGGCCGGTACGCTTTTCTTCACGAAATCCTCAAGGGCCATGGCATAGGAATCCTCGTAATTACACTCGATACAGAGGGTTTTGGGCATACCGCAGGAGTCTGTGGCCCGGTGACGTCCGATGCCTTTCACTCGGCGTTTGTAGGCCTTGCCCCGGCCCATCTCCAGGGTGATCTCGACCTCCACGACAGCATCATAATTGATATACGTCCACGCCAGATAGGGCTCGCAGAAGGCCTGAAATACCTCGATGCTGATCCGGGGGTACTTTGATTTGGATTTTCCGGCGTCTATCACCCTGTAGCCATACCGGGAGAGCTCCTTCGCGAGGGTCTGTTTGATAAACTCCACCGGGCTGGTCTCCGTGTAAACATTGGCGGTCTCCCAGCCGTATCCGTTCTTCACGATCCCCTGACGCAGGGAAGGGCTTTTCTCCCACACGTCACCCATGTAGAGGGTCTTGCTCGTGGAGAGCTGTTTCGTATAGACATCCCGTTTCATCCCCACCTTCGCGGTTCTGTCCACGAAAGCGCAGGAGAGAATGAGCATGAGTGCGGCAGACATCAGAAAAAGGCTGGTCCTCAAACTCCCTATTCCATTATTCCTCATAAATAAACTCCTTTTGTATAATTATTATTGCAACAGTTTGAAAATCATGAGTAATAAAAGCAATGATTTTTTCTAAAAGGGTCGCCCTCAGATGAGGCATCGTCCGCATGCAGATGGTAAACTGCTTGACTCAACGAGGAACCGCTCCAAACTGGATCACCAGGAGAACATGAAAACCTCGACCCGAAACAATACCCGGAACCGGACAGAACGATCCCCCCGCGACATCAGCCGGGAGATGATCCTGCGCTGCGCCGTGGGGCTCTTCGAAAGGAAAGGCATCGACGAAACCTCAGTAAACGACATAGTGGCGAGGGCCCGCATCGCCAAGGGCACCTTCTACCTCTATTACAAGAACAAGGACGATCTCATCAATGCGGTGATGGAGACGTACGGCCAGGAATTCCTGCGTGAGGTGGTGGAAAAGAACCGCGACCTGGCCAAGATCGTCCACTTCTCCCGGTCCATCGTAGACTTCTTCACTGCCCGCCCCCTCTTCCTGACCGAACTCCGGAAGAACCTCAACCGGGGCAAGGACCTCGCGTCCATTAACAGGCTGAGCCAGGCCTTCGCCCATATCATCGGGAGCTATCTCAATCTCAACGAAAGGTATCCCATCCATCAGCTGGACGTCTACTCCGACATCATCATGAGCACCATACTCGAGATATGCCACAAGCTCATCGTGGAGAGGAGCATTCAGTCGGAGGACGAGGCGCTGATGATGCTGCAGGACTTCCTGAAAAGATTTTTCGACTGCGAACAGTTTTTTTCTTGAAATAATGACCGCCGGTCATATCATGGTCTCATCATAAGTCAGAGGGTGATGTCCGGAGAGAGCCGATCTCCTTTTTTTAGAATGCATAATGACCGCCGGTCATAATAACCCGGATCTCCCAGCACCGGGCATCACCCCAATAACAAGGAGGACCCATGAAGGCGAACTTTGACATACCGGCCGGGCTGCTGGACAACGGCCAGCTCTTTCAAAACGATTTCTTCCGGCGTTTCACCCTGAGGCATGCGGAGCGTCCCCTGAAGCTCACGGACACGGTGTCGAAGGACTATCTCTTCCCCACCTTTTACGGCGATGTGACCTGCGCCATCGCCATCTTCCTCTGCAGCTATCAGAAAGCGGCGGAACTGTTGTCCCGGGAACTGGACCCTCTGGTCAGACCGGTCAGGATGCCCGGCGGAAGATCCCTGGTGGCCTTTTCCTGCTACGAGTACAAAAACGTGATGGGCGTGGCGCCCTACAACGAGATCGCCGTGGCCGTTCCCGTCATGGTGAACGCCAGGTTCAACCCGCCGCTGCTGCCCATGATCCTGAGCAGTTTCCGCCATTTCGGATACTACATCGCCGCCATGCCCGTAACCTCTCATGAAAACACCCTGCGGGGCAACCATATCTGGGGCCTGCCCAAGGTCACCCGGCAGATCGATATGAACCGCGAGGGTAACGACTGCATAACCACGGCCAGGGAGGAAAACGGCGAGCCCTACCTCACGATCCGGGTGGAAACCGACGGGTCCCCGTCCAGCTTCGACGTAAGCTCCTATCTCTACACACGCCTCGAGGGCGGGTTCCTGCGCAGCCGAACCTGCTTTCAGGCCCGTTTCAACGTGAAGAAATTCATGAACCTGCTTTTCAAAAAGGGTCAGCGTCCTTCGAGGGAGTACATCCGCATCGGAAACACCCCCTCGGCGGCGGTACTGCGGGAACTGGAGATCGAGGAACACCCCTTCCAGTTCCGTTACGCCGAGCACATGTCGAGTTGTTTCGACCTTCCCGAAACTGATACCCCCGGATGGATGAAGGCCGTCCACGCGCGTTGAGCGCCACTAACGATAAGGAGGAACACCATGAATCTCAAACATCCCAAAATAGTCATCCTGGGCGCCGGGGCCATCGGCGGCTCTGTGGGGGCCTGGGTCAGCGGGCATTACGACAATGTCTTTCTGCTGGATCGCGGCGAAATAGCCAGCGCCCTGCAAAACAGAGGGATAACCACCTACCTGGAAGGGCACAAGGAGCAGGGGGATAAAGTCCCCGTCAGGGTAATCCAGGATTTGCGGGAAGCTGCAGACGCGGATGTGGTGGCCATAGGCGTGAAAAACTACAGCCTGGAGGCAGTGGCGCGCTCCGTCAGGGAGGTGCTGGGAGACCGCCCCGTCATCCTAGCCATGCAGAACGGCGTGGAGAACCAGAGCATTCTGCCGAAATACTTCAGCAGGGTGATCTACTGCGTCATCGGCTACAACGCCTGGATCGACGAGCCCGGCGTCATAGGCTATCAGAAGAAGGGGCCTCTGATCTTCGGAACGCTGCATAACGAATTGAAGGAGGAAACGGAGGCCCTGGCCGCCGTCTTCAACCGGGGCGTGGAGACCGTGGTGGTGGACCATCTTCAGGATGCCGCTCATTCCAAACTCATCATCAATCTCACCAATTCCCTCACCACCCTCATCGGGCTGGGCTTCCGTCCCGTTTCCGACATGGCAATCTTCCAGAAACTGCTCTCCAACCTCCTGCTGGAAGGGGTTCAGATCGCCAGGGCCGCGGGTTTCCGGGAATGCAAGATCGGCGGCATGCCACCATGGGCCCTCATGTGGGCCGGGGCAAAACTGCCCCGGTTCATCACCAAGGGGCTTTTCCAGAAGAACGTAAAGAAGATGGTGATAAGCAGCATGGCGCAAGACATCATTCAGCGGGGCGGCCACGACTCGGAGCTGGAAACCATCAACGGGTACTTCCTCAAGCTCGCTGACCGGTACGGCATCAGGGCTCCTTATAACCGGGCCGTCTATGCCCTCTGCCGGGAGACCTTTGCCCGGGCCCCCTTTGAGTCCCTGGACGTCAAGGAGGTTTATGAAAGGGTGATGAAGGAACTGCCATAAGATTTTTCCCTGCGGCAGAAAGGGGGAGGTCTTACCCTTCTCGACGGATAACGATGAAAAATGCAGAAGGCCGGGTCTCCGGCCTTCTGCGCGTCTCTTCTTTATTCTATAACAAGGTTTACCATATTTCCTGTGCCATCCCCCCCTTTTCTGATCAGATCCCGAACCGCCCTCAGTCCTCCCGATAAACCAGGGCCACAACCGCCCCCGCCACCAGGAACTCGATCATTCCGAAGACGAACCAGAGGAGCGTCAGGGAAAAGGGCAGCGGGTACATGGCGTACTGGCCGAACATGCCCATCACATTGATGAAGAGACCGATGAGAAATCCGAAGACGAGGCCGTCCCTGATGCCCCCGCCCCGATACCCCCGGACATAGAGACCGGCAAAGGCGAAGGACATCACCAGGCTGGAAAGATACATGACCCACATCAGGGACATCATGTCGGGGCGCCAGAGATGCTTGAGTTCCTGGTAGGTTTTGGCAAGGATCACGCCATGCTGAAGGAAATCCATGGCCTGCAGGGAGGCGAAAACCGCCAGCCCCGCCAAAATGTATCTTTTTATGTTCATAGGAAAGCCTCCTGATTATAAATTATTATTTGATATCTCATTTGGTAGCTATACATATATATAGTATAACAGGTTTTTGTCAAGCCAAAAGGATTTTTTTCTTAAAAAAAGGGGTCAGAGCTTCGGATCTTAATAAATGAGAGGCTTTCAGGAGGGATGTATCGGAATTAACAGGGAACTGTGTCTCAGAACGGGTTCTTTTTCAGGGGCTCTGACCCCTTTTTTATTACATGACCTTCATGCCATGGGGGAAGAGGATTTTAAGGCAGCTGTTCCCGCAGGCCTCCGCCTTTTTTTCCAGGCAGCTTTCTTTTGCCCTGTAATCGGCAGCGCTGCCCAGCGGAACGGTGCGGATCGGACGACCCTCTCCGCTGAAAAAGATCAGCTCGTTCCCGGCCAGGAGGAAGCCGCTGCCCTGCATATGAATGTCCGGCAGCGCGGTAAAACCGTATCCCCGGTAATTGACCCGAAGGCTCATGTCCTCCGATCCGTCGGGATCAAAGCGGAGGGGTATCACCGAACTCTTCCCCCCGGCCCTGTAGGAGTAAAAGCTGCTCCGGCAGCCCCATAAAAGGATCTTTTTTTGGGGGGTGATAATCAGGCGGCTGATACTGTTGTAAGGGAGGGCAACGGCCCGGAAGGTGGGATCAATTCCTCCCCCCGGCCTGAGCCTGATCAGCCGGCCTCCGGAAAAACCCATCTGCAGCCAGAGCACCGCACCTCCCTCCGAACCGGCGGCGGCCTCAATCTCCCGTACCCCCTTCGAAGGGAGGGCCTTCGCCAGACGGGCGGAAAAGGGTTCCATTCTTCTGCCCCGGGGATCGATGCGCTGAAGCTGCAGGGACATCCCCCCCCGGCCCATGGATTTGATCCAGAGCAGGAGGCTGCCGTCGGGATAGACGGCACCTTTTACAGACAGCGACCGGCCAGCGTCGTTCCTCAGGGGAAGGGGTTCGAAAGAGGGATCCGCATGCCCCCGGGGATCGACTCTTATCACCCCATAGTATTTCTGGGAAGAGACACCCCCGGGATCCTTTTCCCGTGGGACACAGCGGCCCAGGAGATAGAATCCCCGCAGCTCCTTCCCCGGATAACAGGGCAGCACGCGGTTCAGATCCAGGAAGAAGAAGTGCTCCTCCGCCAATCCCCGCTCCTCCAGCAGGCGTCCCTCCCGTGAGAGATGGAACAGGGTCAGGCGGATATTCTCGTCTCTCCCCCAGAAGCTGTACGGGCTGGCATAGAGGATGATGTAGAGGGAATCGTCCGGAGCGACATGGAGCAGGCAGGTACCGGTCATCTTCCGATGACTCAGTTTCCGGTCCATGAGGAAGGACCCGTCGGGGCTCCCGTCCGCGTTGAGCCGCACCACGGATAAATACCGGTCACTGAAATATTTGCTGTCCCGCAGGGTAATCTTCCCCAGGACGACGATTTTCCCGTCAGACTGTACGGCCGTCCTCTCCACATCGGTACGATACCCCCGGCGGTTGGCCTCAAAGAGGGTAAATTTACTCCCCGGGAGCCGTTCCGGCACCGACAGACACCCGGACAGCAATGCAAAACCGATGCACAGGATCATCAGGGCTTTTCGAGCTTTCCCGTTAATCCTTATTGTCCTCATTTTCAAGATCCCTAGGCCTTTATGGGCCCATCACATATTAAAAGGGCCCCGGATTGTCCCCAAAAGAGTAGAACAGAGTGGTGCATTTGTCCACTCTATTTCTCCTTTCGCCCTCAAATGTCCCATCAGCCGTCCGAAATTTGGGACAAAAAGGGGTCAGAGCCTCGCTCTATCCCCTCCCCTCGAGGCTCTGACCCCTCGCCCGCACTCCTTTATGCCGAAAAATACAAGGCTCTGACCCCTTTCCGGTATATTTCCTCTAAAAAACAGGCTCTGACCCCATGCCAGTGAGTTTTGGTACACTTTCTGCTATAGAATACTCAACAGCCTATACCCATTCCTCAAGAAAGGAGATCTATCATGGTTCAAGTTGATGTTTTCTGGGCATACAGCCTGGGCGCCACCCTGGCAGCGGCCTCCGGCAGGCAGATCAAGGCCGCGGCGGAGGGCCGGCTGGAAAAGGACCCGGTTCACCCCATCCGCAGAGAAGACACCCCCTTTATTACCCGTTACTTCGTCAAGGCCCTCCTTTTCCTGTCCCTCATCTGGGCCCCTACGGGGATGATACTTCTATTGAAACACCCCAGCTGGGAGACCATGCAGGTCTTCAGCGGGATAGTCAGCCTGGGGGAGCATCCCTTCATCGTCCTGGCCTTCGGCTGGACCAATGTGGCCCTCGGCATCCTGGGCTACTGGGTTACCAGCCGGCTCGTCACCAAAGGCCGATTCTACGCGGCCCACTTCCAATGGCTCATAGGATACTTCTGCATGTTCTTCATACTGCTCTACGGCTGGGACGGCCTGGGATATGACCGCTTTCTCTATGACAGGGACATGTTCGGCGGCGCGCCCTGGACGCCCGGCGCCGGCATTGCTCCGGGAGCCGGCATCAATTTCCTGTTCAGCTCCGTGGCGATGACCCTCTATATGGACGGTCTCTTCCTGATTCCCCCGCTCTACTACTGGTTCGGCACCTGGATCAAGGAGGGAGCGGAAAGGGACAGCTCCGTTCCCCGGGAAATGGTTCCCTCGGGGATCATGCGTTCCGGCCTTCTCTACGCCGGGGCCGTTTTCGGCATAGCCCTTCTTTCGGCAGCGGCAGCAGCGCTCACGGTCTACTTTATCGGCAGGTTTACCGGGCACATCGCCAGTTACTTTATAGGGCTCCCCCTCTTCGCCCTCGTATGGTACTTCCTGCTTCTGAAAAAAGGCCGTCCCAGATCGGAA
>CALCJG010000238.1 GCA_937967705.1 uncultured Spirochaetia bacterium | reverse complement strand
TGAGAGTTCGTTGATGTTCTTGTGCATTACGTCTTCAAGCCCGCAGAGGGAGGCGATTTCCGCGATCTTTTCATCGAAGGCTATGCCCCGCACCTCCCCAATGAATCGGAGATAGTCGTAGACCAGCATGTCCCCGTAGAGGGGGACGGACTCGGGCAGATACCCTATCATGGAGCGGACCTCCATCGGGTTTCCCTCCGTCGTAAAGTTGCCGATCTCCACACGTCCGCCGTTGGGCTTCAGATAGCAGGTCAGCATGCGAAGCGTGGTGGTCTTGCCCGCTCCGTTGGGCCCAAGAAGCCCCGTAATCTCACCCTTTTTTATGGTGAAGGATATGCCGTTGACGGCTGTCAAATCGCCGTAGCACTTGGTAAGGTTGCTTACGTTTATCATGGATGTGTTTGAAGCCTCCTTCTATTATCATAACACTCTCCCTCCTGGGCGGGAGAAGCCTCTTTCATACTTCAGGTAAATGGAAACTTTCCGGGAGATTATCCCGATCTGAGGTTTTCTGTCTATGGGTGTAACGGCCGCCGGTTTTGTTACTCCGTTTCCGGTCCCGGGGTCCGCGAATTTTCAGACCCGGGTAAAATACTTGTGCAGAAATTTCTTTAAATCATCGTTGCTGATAACTCCCTCAGTGACGAGGATCTGTCCTATCATCTGATGCTGCTGAAGCTTGCGAAGACGGTACTGCTTGCGCAGGGCTTTCTCCACGTCC
The DNA here is from genome assembly GCA_937967705.1 of uncultured Spirochaetia bacterium. GTDB lineage: Bacteria > Spirochaetota > UBA4802 > UBA4802 > JAGODF01 > CALCJG01. The sequence continues at coordinate 4,076 of CALCJG010000238.1, read as the reverse complement.
TTGTCCGTCACGAGCCCCTCTTTTATCAGCAGCTCGCCCATGAGCAGATCGTCCTTGAATTCGAGGCTGCTCAATTCCATGTCCGACAGGATCTCGGATACAATCTGGCCCACCTCCGCGGTTCCGGGAAGCGTCCCCGGGTGTCGGGCGATGATGGTGCTGATGGCCCGGCTCAGGACCTCCGCCTCCTTCTGGTCCAGTTTGGCGTCAAGGAGGGTTTCGATGATGCCTTTGATGAGATTGATGATCTTCCTTTTTCCCATGAGCCGTACCGTGAATTCCTGTTATAATCAAATCACCCGCCGCTGATTTGCCCCTTGCCTGGGAACGAGCCGGCGGCGGGGGAATTGTCTCAGCCGTTCTTCTGCTTGAAATTAGTCATGAAGTCCACCAGGGCTTTGATTCCTTCCACGGGCATGGCGTTGTATACCGAAGCCCGGCAGCCGCCAACGGAGCGGTGTCCCTTGAGGCCGCTGAGCCCCGCCTTTTCCGCTTCGGCAATGAATTTCTTCTCCAGGTCTTCGCTGGGCAGACGCCAAACGATGTTCATCTTGGAGCGACTGATCTTGTCCACGGGGTTTTTGTAGTAGCCGCCGCTGTTGTCGATGGCGCCGTAGAGGAGGTCAGCCTTCTGATCCCTTCTTTTTTCGATTTCAGCCATCCCCCCTATGGACTTGATCCATTTGAGGGTGAGATTCATCATCCAGACCACGAATGAGGGAGGCGTGTTGTACATTGAGTTTTCCTGGATGTGAAGGTCATAGCGGAGATAAGCCGGCAGATCCTTGCGGGCCTTTTCCGCGAAATCCTTTTTCATGACCACAAGGGCCATCCCGGCCGGAGCGAGATTCTTCTGGGTTCCGGCATAAACGATCCCGAACTTGTTCCAGGGGAGCCTGCGGGAGAGGATGTCCGAGGACATGTCGGCCACTATGGGTACTCCGCCGGTCTCGGGGAAATAAGGCCACTCGATGCCGCCTATGGTCTCGTTGGAGCAGAGGTGCGCGTATTCGGCGTTCTTGTTGAAATTCAGCTCTCCCTGGGAGGGTATACGGGTATAGTTCTCGTCTTTCCCGTCCCATATGACATTGACGTTGGAGATCAGCTTGGCGTCTCCCTGGGCCTTCTTGGCCCATGCGCCGGTCATGATATAGTCGGCGGTCTTGTTCTGTCCCAGAAAGGCCATGGGGATCATGCCGAACTGGAGCGTGGCGCCCCCCTGGAGGAACAGGACGTGGAAGTTTTCGGGAATTTCGAACACCTCTCTCAGGAGGGTGATGGTTTCGTTGTGAACGGCGTCAAATGTCTTGCCGCGGTGGCTCATCTCGATCAGGGACATCCCCTGTCCCTCGAAGTCCACCATCTTCTTTGCGGCTTCTTCCAGCGTGGGAAGGGGCAGGGTCGACGGACCGGCTGCGAAGTTATGTATTCTTGTCATTAGTTCCTCCACAAATGTAGGGTGAATGTCACTGTTATGGGCAGTGTGAATTTCAGTTTAATAGCGAAATTTCTGACAAAAGTACAATACTTGATACTCTTATCAAGCGAATTTTGGTTTTAAAGCGAAATTAATGCCTCAACACCCGAATCTCCGTGGGAAAATTGACAATCCCCCTGATCCCGGGAGGTCTTTACGCATACAATACCGGTTCACGGGATGCCAGACGGCGGGAGGACGTCTACCCCGATGGGGCAAAAAATTCACGATTACTCCGGCATAAGATGTCTTGCTTTCCTCAAGGGATTATGTTATAATATTTATATTTGACCAGCTATTGAAGATCATTATTATTTGGATTCAGAATATCAGGAAATAATTGGATTAGCCCATGAAACTCAAAGATATCAGAATAGGGAAACGCTTTTTATTCCTTTTCTCCCTTATTACAGCCGTGACGGTTCTGGGATTTTTCTACATTATCAGGAATATCACATCGCAGAAGGGGGATATGGATCTGATTTATAAAACCTACCTCCTGGGTATTGAGAAGCTCATCGAAGCGGACCGGGACGCCTATCAGTCGAGCATCGCCATAAGCCAGGGGATCAACGGGCTTCTGCTGGGGAAGAAGGAGGTGGATGGGGAACTCATCAAAGCCATTGACGAGAACCTGGGGCAGATCAAGGAACGTTATGACGCGTTTTCAGCGCTCTTCCTGGCAGCGGGTGTTGAGAAGACCGGGGATTTCAGGATTGTTGACGAGCAGTACGTGAAACTTGCCGAGCAGACCAAGCGTATCGTCCTTTACCTGAAGGCTGGAAACACCGCGGACACGATGGTCCTCTATTCGGGGCCTTACGGGGCTGCTTTCAGGGAGCTCAGGGGGGCCCTCGACCGCCTTACCGACCTGTCGCTCCGGAAGGCGGAAGAGGAGTACTGGGGATATCTCCGGCATCATTCCATAAATGTGGCTATTGCCGTAATTGCTTCCATTATGATTATCCTCATCCTCATCATCACGGGATTTACATTGACACGTAGCATTCAGGTGCCGATCAACCGGGCAATAGACTTCGCCCGCCGGCTGGCCGAGGGAGACTTCAGGGAACGCATCGGCCTGAATCAGGGGGACGAATTCGGGGAGCTCGGAGGAGAATTCGACAGGGCCGCCAACGACCTGGAGGCCCTGGTGCGGAACGTGGTGACCATGGTCGAGAATCTGACACAGGCGGTGGAACAGATCGCCGCGGGGAATCTCAATCTGTCCCAGCGCACTGCAGCTCAGGCCTCATCGATTGAGGAGATGGCGGCCACCATAGAAGAGGCAACCGCGTCCATACAGCAGAATGCGGAAAACTCCCGCCAGGCCAATCAGCTGTCGGCGGATGCGGCCGCCCGGGCCGGGGAGGGCAATCGGGTCGTGCATGAGGCCGTGCAGTCCATCAATGAAATCAATGATGCGGGAATGAAAATTGCCGAGATCATAAGGGTAATCGATGATATTGCCTTTCAAACGAACCTGCTGGCCCTCAACGCGGCGGTCGAGGCCGCCCGTGCCGGGGAGCAGGGCCGGGGCTTTGCAGTAGTGGCCGGTGAAGTGCGCAACCTGGCCCAGCGGGCTTCCAGTTCGGCAAAGGACATCGGTACACTTATAAAAGATGCTGTCGGCAAGGTGACGAAAGGAACCGATCTGGTGAACAGGAGCGGCGACCGGCTTCAGGAGATCGTCGTTTCCATTTCAAAGGTGAATTCCCTGATATCGGAAATTACCGCCGCCAGCTATGAGCAGAAGAACGGGATCGAACAGATCAACCAGGCCGTTGCGGAGTTGGACAACATGACACAGGAAAACGCGGCGCTGGTGGAGCAGACGGCTTCGACCAGCGAAGAGATGGCGTCCCAGGCAAGGGAGCTCAATGCGCTCATGGGGCGTTTCAGGGTCGGGGTGTAATGGTTTCACCCGCCTCCTAAAGGCGGGTGATCGGGGATTGTATCACCGGGATGTTGCGGGCGGCAGGTGGGATGTGCGGGAATTAAAGCAGTACGGGGGGTCCTGTGTATCAGATGAATGAGGTAATGACGCTGGCGTTCTTTTTCATCGGGTTCATTATGCTTCTGTTTTTCCTGCGAAGAGAGTACATTCCGCGTTTCCCTTACCTCATGGCCGCCTATTGCTGTATCCTGGCAAGCAACCTGTTTTCCGTTATCGAAGGCTTCTGTCTCTATGAAGTTTTCAATTTTCTGGAACATGCGGCCTATCTCTTTTCCGCGATCTTCATGCTGGTCGGGGTCGTCAGCTACAGGAGAAGCGTCTTATGACGGAACAGGTTATCGTTGTAATCAATTCCCTGTCCCTGGTCCTGTTTGTCCTTTCTTTTCTGCTGATCGTCGTCATGATGGCAGGAAGAGGACTTGATGTTGACACGGGATTCCTGCTCGCGCTCCTTGCGGCCGGTCTGGCTTTCATCAGTTTTACGAACATCATGGAGCATCAGGGCATAGCTGCCTGGTGGGATTATTACGAGGATTATGTGGAGATGCTGCTCCCCTTTTTTTTCATAATCTTCCTGAATTCTGTCCGGCTGCATGAGGATATGAGGAGGCGCGGCGAACATCTGCGACAGCAGAATGCGAT
>CALCJG010000237.1 GCA_937967705.1 uncultured Spirochaetia bacterium | reverse complement strand
ATGATCAGCTCCCGGGACAGGGGGGAGAGGGCTTCCCCCAGGCATTCGGCGATGGCCCCCGCCACGGCGGCCATCGGACCCACACCAGCCCTGCGGGAGGCCTCATACATGCGCCGTATCACCTCGGCCTCACCGTCACCGCCCTCCAGGGGGTCCAGGGAGGTGAGGAAATCGGGACGGATCTCTATATGCCTCAGAATGTCCCCCCGGAGCTCCTCCAGCAGGGGACGGACGTTATCGGTCAGGTCGCGCTCCGCCCGGATGAAGAGGTCCGATGTCTCCGCCTTCACACGGAAGGAGACCCAGCGCCCGCTGGGGCTGAAATCCCGGTAGAACCTCTCGGCGTATCCCTTCACGGAATCTTGACGGGAGGAACCGAGGGAAGGGGCACCTGGGGTATGCCCAGGGTGAAGCCGCCTTCGGCGACCCAGCTCTTGAGAATCCCCGCTATCTTCCGGGCCATGGGGTAGCTGGAAAGCGGCGCCGAGGGAATGGTCTTGCCCATCACCTCAATGCTGCCGGATTTCAGCCGGGCGTAGCTCACCTCGCCCAGGGATCGGTTGATGGCGTCGGGATAGTCGATGCCGTAGTCCACGATCTGGCAGAAGATCTCCTCGTCGGAGACGCCCGTAAAGTAGGCCAGCTCTTCATTGAGTATGGGAATGGGAACCCCCAGTCCCACCATCAGGGAGCAGCCGTAACCCGTCAGGGAGGCGCCCCGGATGAACTCCGCCGACATCTCCTTCATGTCTCCGGTGACCGCTATGGTGCCGGCGCCCTCCCGCACGACGCCGTTCTCTCCCCGCTGGGACTGGGGCGCGTGCTGGGTTCCCCGCCAGGTGATGGCCCCGGCGGCACCGCCCAGGAAGATGCGCGTCCCTGTGCCGAGGGTCCAGTAATAGGGGTCCTTGAGCAGGGGGCTCAGCTGCCCCGCGCTGGAGTAGGTGGCGTTGCCCAGATGGGGCCGCAGAATGCCCATATAGGTATAGATGGTCTTCTTCGATAGATTGACCGCGCAATTGTAATTCTGATAGGCGTTGCGGGGATTATACAGGAAGGCGTCCCGCAGCTCCTCCAGCCGGAAGTCCCTTTCGAACTCCCGGAGGGGGTAACAGTCGGTGCCATAGGATTTCGCCTTGAGGCGGACCGTCCTACCGGCGATGAGGTCCTCGATGACGTGTCCCCCGCCGTATTTGAAGGTGCCGGGATGCACCTTGTTGAGGGGATCGTCCTCCTGCACCTGGGTGGCCCCGATGAAGAGATCCACGGCGGCCAGCCCCCCGTAGGCCTCCACGTCGTTGAGCCAGAGGCGCGACGCCTTCATCTTGGGCTTGGTGTGGCCGAAGTTGATGAAAGCCCCGGAGGAACACATCGTGCCGAAGGTCCCGGTGGTGACCACGTCCACCTTCTTGAAAGCCCCCTTGGATCCCTCGTCGGCTACGATGCGCACCATCTCGTCGGCAGTCACCACGACGGCTTTGCCCTGCCTGATCTTCTGATTGATTTCCTCGTAGCTCTTCTTTATCTCAAAGTCGCTCATGGCCCTCTCCGGGGGAATAACGGTTTCGTTTTTCGCTGATTAAGGATTATAAGCAACAACGCCTCCGGCATTTTGTCAAGAACAGTTAAAAAAAAAGATTATGGGATTATTTGATTGACTTTGCCGCGCAACTATCCTATAATTACTACTCACTTTATAAAAAAACTCATCAATCAGATCCGCCTCAATTCCCTTAAGCCGCCGGCTTGTCTTTTCCCTTATGCCCGGGGAGAGGACGCCGCTTTACGGGCATAAGGCTGTCTGGGGATGAGATTCATCGGAGGTATTCATGAAAAAGGTTTTAAAATGGCTTGGGATTGTGTTCGGCGGGATTGTCCTGCTGATCGTTATCGCCAGTGTTGCTATCATGTTCATCGTGGACGAAAAGATGATCGCCGGCCAGATGGAAAAGACCCTCAACAGACATGTCACCATAGGCAATATCAGCGTGGGCATCTTTTCCGTCCTGTCGGGAATCGAGGTAAAGGACGTCAAGATATCCAATTTCAAGACGCCGGACCAGCTCAAGGCCCTGGAGGGCAAGCCCGTGGACAAGGGTGATGTCTTCGTGGGACTGAAGGCCTTCAAGTTCAAGGTAAAGTTCCTGCCTCTCCTTTCCAAGAGATTCGAGCTCAAGGAGCTGATGCTCTACGAGCCGGTCATCAACGTCGTCAAGGGCAAGAACGGCGGCTTCAACTTCGACGACCTGACCCGCCCCAAGAAGATGACGGCGGAGGAAAAGGCCGAGCTTGAGAAGAAGAAGGCGGAAGAGGCCAAGAAGAAGGCCGAGGCGCCCAAGGAGCCGGCCAAACCCCTCACGGCGGACGACATCCCCGTTGAGATCAGCATCGGCAAGATCGGCATGCAGAAGGGCGTGGTAACCTACGTGGACCAGATGCTCGATCAGACCTTCCAGATCTACAACCTGACCGTCATGGTGCACTCCATCGACATAGCTCCCAAGGAGCTGGAAAAGCGCGACAGCGTGGGCCTCAAGATCGAGATGGGCATCAAGACCATGGGCAAGGTCAAATCCGGCAGCGTGGAGAGCTTTGACATGGGATTCTCCATAAACGGAAAGGTCATCCCCTTCGACAAGAAGACCCGGAAACTGGACCCCGAAGTGGCCGTAAAGGCGGGGATGCCCTACGGGAAGATGACCGGTCTGCAGATCTTCGAGAAGGTCAAATCCGTGGACGCCCTCTCCAAGTACTGCGGCAAGATGGAGTTCCTCTCCAAGGAGATGGAGTGGAAGAACGCCTTCGTGAACGTCTGGTACAAGGCCAATACAGTCAAGCTCACCGACGGAAAGATCAACACCAAGGATTACAATCTCACCTATTCCGGCATGGTCAATACGGCTTCCAAGGCCGTGGGCCTCGACCTGGATATGGTTCTGGCCGAGAAGCATCAGAAGTCCATACGCTCCGGCAGAGAGAAGAACACCGGCAAGGTGGTCAAGGGACCCGTTGCCAAGTACGTAAAACCCGAGAAGATCACGGACCTCGCCATGAAACAGCTGGTCAACAAGGAAGGCAAGGTTTACATGAAATTCAAGGTGACCGGCACCATGAGCAAGCCCAACGTGGACATGGTGGCGCCGGCCCTCAAGTCCCTAACCGACCTGGTCAAGGACGCGGGGGGTGATGTGAAGGATATGGCCAAGGACGCCGCCAAGGAGGCCGCCTCCAAGGCTGCAGCCAAGGGGGCCGACAAGGCCAAGGACGCCCTCGGCGGCAAGCTGAAGAAGAAGAAATTCTGGTAAACCGCCTTATCATCGGCAAAAACCGTGGCCGTCTCCGAAAGGGGGCGGCCCTTTTTTTCCGGGAGAAAACCCAGGCCCGCAAC